>JAYTNA010000802.1:0-4422 GCA_043748865.1 Saprospiraceae bacterium | reverse complement strand
GCATCGAAGATGTGCGCAACTCCGATAAAATAAAATACATTGAAGGCAACGAACCGACCGGAAAAATACTTGCCGAGTGTCCGAAACAAAATGCTTTGTTTTTATTGTACCCAATTTCAATAAAAGATTTTAAAAACATTGTTGACACTGCCGGCGTTCTGCCACCGAAATCTACTTTTTTTGAACCGAGATTATTGAATGGGTTAATCAACTGTGAACTTTGAATTCTTCTTTGCGAAAACTCCGCGTTGCTTGTCGGTATTTTTATTTAATTAACCGTACAGTAAAACAAATTTCCCGCAGATTTACACAGATTTTAAAACGCAGATATTCGCAGATTTCCTAGAACTTAGCATCTGCAAATATCTGCGTTTTAAAATCTGTGTAAATCTGCGGGAAATGCTTCTAAAATCTATTGTTCATTTTTTTATAAGAAAGTTCTGATTAAAGGTATGAATTTTTATCGAAATTCGAATTAGGTTTTATCTTTGTGAGCGGTGAATAAATAAAATTTTGAAATAAAACCAACTACTAAAATCATGAAAAAAATATTTTTACTCCTGGTTGTCTTCGCCCATATAATCGGATGCAAACAAAAAACGGAAGATGCAAAAAAAACTTCAACCGTTACCACGTCAACTTCCGAAAAAAAATGGTGGAAAGAAGCTGTCGTTTATCAAATTTATCCGCGCAGTTTTAAAGACAGCGACGGCGACGGGATCGGCGACATTAAAGGTATTATTTCCAAACTCGATTATATAAAAAGTCTCGGTGTTGATGTGATTTGGTTAAATCCGATTTATACTTCGCCCAATGCAGATAACGGTTATGATGTCAGCGATTATGAAAACATCAATAAAGAGTACGGCACAATGCAAGACTTCGACGCTCTGTTAAAAGGAATGCATGAGCGGGGTTTGAAATTGGTGATGGATATGGTTTTGAATCACAGTAGTATAGAACACAAATGGTTCAAAGCATCGCGCAGTTCGCGCACAAGTCCGTACAGAGATTATTACCATTGGTGGCCTGCAGAAAAAGGCAAACCCACCCCGCGCTGGAGTTTTTTTGATATAGATGCCAATGCTTGGAAATATGATTCGCTAACAAACGCTTATTATCTCCATTATTTTTCATATCAACAACCGGATTTGAATTGGGAAAATCCGAAAGTGCGCCAAGAAATTTATAAAATGATGAATTTTTGGCTTGATAAAGGTATTGATGGTTTCCGGATGGATGCGTTTCAATATGCTTCAAAAGACACAACGTTTCCGGTTTTTCCTGACGGATACACAAAAGATATTCAAAATTATTACGGGAAAGGTCCGAACTTACACGCATACATTCAAGAAATGAATCGCGAAGTATTCAGCAGAGGTGATATTATGACGGTAGCGGAAGGTGCCGGCACAAATCCGAAAGACGCGATGAATTTTGTAGATCCTACGAGACGCGAATTAGATATGGCGTATCATTTCGAAGGTATTGATTTGAAAGTAATACCGGATACAACAGCTTCACCTAAATTCGATTTACTAAAAATGAAAAGTGTTTATTCGCTTTGGGATGGTGGTTTTGCAGAAAAAGGTTGGCTCTCTGTTTTTCTTGCCAATCACGATCAACCGCGTATGTTGAGTCATTGGGGAAATGATACGCCGCAGTTTAGAGATTTATCATCGAAATTATTGACGACTTTTGTGCTTTCGATGCGTGCTACGCCTTATTATTATTACGGCGATGAATTGGGTATGGAAAATATCCGTTTCGATAATATTGAAGATTATGACGACATCACGGTAAAAAATCGGTATCAAGCATTGAAAAAAACCGGTGGCGATGTAAAAAAATTTATCGAAGAGTTGAAATTTTCTGAACGCGATAACGGCAGAACACCGATGCAATGGGATAATTCGGGTAATGCGGGCTTCGGCACCGGAAAACCTTGGTTGAAAGTAAATCCGGATTACACAACCGTGAATGTGGCTGCACAAGAGAAAGACCCCAACTCGACTTTAAATTATTTCAGAAATTTTATAAAATTAAGAAAATCTGAGCCAACTTTAATTTACGGCAAATACACGCTGCTCGATAAAGACAATAAACAAGTGTATGCATATTTGCGTGAACGGGACAGCAAAAAAATATTAGTCCTTCTAAACTTTTCGGACAAACCCGCAACGGTTAATACCGGTTTAGATTATAAAAACGCGATTATATTATCCGATAATTATTCAACAAGTTCAACAGATAAAACTTTGCGTCCGTATGAAGCGTTGGTTTTGGCGTTGTAATCAGTTAATTCGTTTTCTTTATACTGATTGAAATTACCGTCATCAAGATTTTAAACCTCGATGACGGTTTTAATAACGGATTAACCAACTAAATTTATGAAATTATACGATATAGCTCGCCCTATAGCAACATGGGCATTTACTTTTTATTTCAAAAAAATAAATTATGCGGGCGGCGAAAACATTCCGAAAGATAAACCGGCGATATTGAGTGTGAATCATCCCACCGGATTTTTTGAACCGATGTTACTGGCGTGTACTTTTCCGGAACACGTATTTAGTTTTATCACGCGCGGCGATTTTTTTCAGAAGCCGCTTGTGCGTAAAATTCTGGAAGGGGTGAACATGATTCCAATTTTTCGTTTTCGCGATGGTTTCGCGGATATGAAAAAAAATGCTGACTCTATGCTTTTTATCAATAAAGCATTAGCCGATAAGAAAAAAATTATTATATTTTCGGAAGGCACGACAGAAACTGTGCGTTTTTTACGTCCGTTGCAAAAAGGTTTTGTACGGATGGCTTTTGATAATTACGTTTCTGAAGGCGATTTAGATTTACAAATTGTGCCGGTGTGTTTGTCTTATTCCGAACCGCATACTGCGCGTACTGAAGTTTATATAAAAATCGGGAAAGCAATTCCTTTGCGCAATTATTATGCGCTATACGCCGAAAGTCCGCCGCGTGCCGTACAACAACTTACTAAAGATACGGAAAATGCAATGCGCCCGCTCATTTTACAAATTGACGATACCACACGCGAAGCTACTGGCGATAAATTTTTCACACTCTACCTTAATACTTATCCGGAATCGACTTATCCTAATTATAAATCTTCGTCACGCCGGTTAGAAGCGCAACAAGAAATCGCACAAAAAATAAATGCTTTTTCGGTTACGGAATTTGATGCATGGAAAGAACGCATAAATAATTACGAAACACAACTAAAATCTTTAAACCTCCATGATAAAGATATTGTAACACCGCAACGTTTGAGTTTGAGTTTCTTTATCACAATTATTTTAGGGTTCATTCCGTATTGCCTGGGAAAATATCTGCACATTTTTCCGTTGAAATTGGGTGTGTGGATGCGCGACAATAAAGTAAAATACAAAGAATTTTTAGGTCCCGTTTATGCTGCGACAGTTCTTGCAAGTACAGTTTTACAATATATTTTGCTCATCATTATTGCTTGTTTTGTCGGCAAAGCATTTTTTTGGTCAATAATTGTTGCACTGCCTTTTTTAGCGATGTTTGCTACTAATTATAAACCGCGATTGCAACAATTTTTTGGTTATTTTAATCGGCGAAAAATTCCGATGGGACTACAAAAAAAATTATTGGCAGAAAGACAGAAACTGATGAAAGATGTGTTCAGGTAAAAACTATTACAAATTTTTCTCTAACATTTTTCAATCATCTTTGATCATAAGGAACGCAAGTGTACAAATAGTTACTTTGAATTTTTTAGTTGCTGTTTTAAAGCCTCCATTTCTTTTCAAGCTAAACGGAACTGCATTTTAGTTTTAAAATCGCCGAAACCTAATCTTTTATAAAATGCCGCCGCCGCTGTATTTGTAAAACCGACTTCAAGCATATACACGACTTCATTATAGAATTTTTTCTTGAAAAGATAATTGAAAAATTGTGTAGAAATACCTTGATTGCGATAAGCCATTTTTATTAAAAGTTCATCAATGATGAGCGAACGTCCGCCAAACTCGTTGCTCCAAAAAGAAGTGAGAATGGCATAACCCACCACCATTTTTTCTTGCTCAAAAATTAGAATTTTACCGAGATGCTTTCTCCTTAATAAATTTTCGATGGTGCGATTTATTTTTTCAACCGTCATATCACCGACAGTTGTTGCGCCGTCTTTAGCGTAAAGTTCCATTATCATCGGAACAATTTCGTCGTAGTCGGTTGGTTTGTAAGCGCGAAAAATTATTTTTTGCATTGTAATTTTTAATTTAAGATTCAAGCGTAAAGATATTTAAACTCTCTCTTAGATTTTGCGGTTTTATTTATACGTTTTTGAATGAGACTTCTTATTTTTGTTTTTTGATAATATTTTTAGTCGGTTAGTCGGTTAGTCAGTTAGTCACTGTTTTGACTAACTGACTAACCGAC
>JAYTNA010000801.1:0-6464 GCA_043748865.1 Saprospiraceae bacterium | reverse complement strand
GCGCTTGTGCATAAATATCAAGCATTGCCGGTATATCACTCAAATTGGCAGTTTGAATTACCATAAAATTATTCGCTTGGTTTATTGATTTATTGGTTTATCGGTGATTGGTTTCTGAATAAAAATTACCGGAATTTTCAAAATTTTCAGAATGCGAGAATAAATATCGTTCTTAAATAAGTTGGCATGCTGAAAATTTTTGAAAATTTTGATTCAGAAACCAATCACCACTTAACCAATTACTAACTTATTTCGCCGACGGAACAGAATTGTAATTACCATTCAAGACATAGGCTACAAGAATAACGAAAAGAATGAAGCCAATAAGAATGTAAGCAAAGCACCAACCTTTACCGTTTAGTGAATTTTCGCCCTGTGTGTTAGACATATATTTCAGATTTTAGAGTATTTTGCAATACTTTTTTTTGTGTTCAGAAAAAAAACTTCAAAAGATGTGCAAAATTATAACATTATCTGTTTTGAGCCAAATGAAAACCGGAGTATTGATGTAATTTGTGGTCAAATTAATATTTACCTAAGTTTAAGGAATTAGAAACAAATAAGTTCTGCAGATAGAGTTAATTATTTTTTGGTCACAATCTCTATCTTTTAAGGCGAATATTAGTAATATTTAACGCAAAAGATAGGCATTATGAACGTAAAAGAATAAGTCTAATGGTAGAACTTGTTTGTTTCTCATTCCTTCTCCATTCAAAATTAAAAAAAATGCGTTGCAATTTAAAATCTGATGAAAAAAATTTAAAAAAAATTTTTTACTTTTTAATGCTTCTTATTTTTTTCCCGGAAGCCGATATCCGCGCGCAAGCCGCTTTTTCTCAAAATACATTTTTTTTAGGTGGTTCTTTTCAGACTTTGCATCACGCATATAATTACAATACAAACCGTGTTTCTAATGTCCAAGTATCGCCTACTTTTGGCTATTTTCTTTTTAAAAACTTTGCTGTCGGTATAGGCGGTTCGGCAAAACATGAACGTTATTACGATGCCGCTTCTTTGTATCCTCAATTCGATGATTTAACTTCTTTTGAATACAGTGTGAGTCCATTTGTACGCTATTATTTTCCGACAAAGTCAAATTTTGGTCTTTTAGTACAATTACAAGGCACGTATCATCATTTGTCGCCGAAAGATTATTTTACGCCGGCACCTACCGATCGATCTATTAGTGCAAGTGCAGGTATTTATTATCTTTTAAATAATTCGGTAAGTTTGGAAGTCTTATTTACAGATAAAATTTCGGACAGGTCTTATGGCGATTTAGTTTTTAATGATACTAAACGCACCAACACCGTAAATTTATCTATCGGTGTGCAATGCTATATAGGCAATCAGAATAATAGAGAAAGTGGGACAATAGAATCGGCAATATCACGCGGCGCACAAACATTGGGCGGTACGTTTAATTGGACAAATTCGGATAGCAATCCGACAAATAATTTTTCGGCGCGACCGAGTTATGGTTATTTTATTTTAAAAAATTTGGCTATTGAAGCCCACGCGTTTTACGAAACTACCGACTATCAAACATCGAGTTCAAACTATCAAGACAAAGAATATGGCGCGGGTTTATCGGTGAGTTATTATCAAAAAATTTTTCGCAGATTATATATTGTACCCTCTGTGGGTATGGAAAGAAGTCATTATGAAATGGCAGCGAATCCTACTTTTGCAATTTCTACGCGCCATGCTTTTGAAGGTTCTATAAACTTAAATTATTTTATCTCAAATAATTTTGCACTTGAAGCAGGTGTCGGACAAAAAATAGATATTTTTGATCAGCCGATTATTTCACCGGATAAATTGGCGCGTTATAACGATATACGCGGATTTATCGGGTTTAAATATTTTATCAAAAAGTAAATCTAAAAATAATCCCGCTGTTGTTTTGCCGGTTGGTGCAACAACAGTTTCAATCTCAAAATGAGTTCTGCAGGTTTGAATGGAAAAATTAAAAAATCATCTGCACCGGCTTCAATGCCTTCTTCTATAATATTCAAATCAGTATCGGCTTCGGCAAATAAAATAATAGGCAACTTGACGTTTAAATCTTGACGAATCAAAGAAATAAACGTGGAAATTTGATAAGCAACAAAATCGGTATTCAGAATGAGTGCATCAATGCGCGTGTTGTGTATCAAGTGTAATGCGTCGTTGATATTATCGGTGCGGTGCAAAAAATACCCGTACCGACGTATTCGAAATTCTAATACGTTAGCAACAACAGGATTTAAACCACACACTAATAAACGCATATTTTAGATTATAGATTTACAATTTTAGAATCGTCAATAATTAATACCAATTAATCAATCAAACAATTTTTCGCATCATCATCAAGCCGTCTCGTATCGGCAGCAAGATACACTCAAGTCGCTTATCGGCAAGGATTTTTTTATTGAAAGCATCAATAATTTGCGTGTCGGTATCTTTTTTTTCTTGCACGACTTTCCCGCTCCACAAAATATTATCGGCAATGATGATGCCTCCTTTTGTTACTTTATCAATTACTAAATCAAAATAAGCCGGATAATCGCGCTTGCCGGCATCAATAAAAACTAAATCAAACAGTTCATCCAGGGTCGGAATAATTTTTAAAGCATTGCCGATAATTAATCGCAATTGCCCTGATTGCAGTGATTGCGCAAAATATTTTTCAATCATCGATTGCAATTCGTCATTCGCTTCAATGGAATATAAAATCCCATCCGGCGTTAAACCTTCTGCCAAACACAAAGCTGCATAACCGGTGAACGTACCTATTTCTAAAATACGATTCGGTTTTTGGCATTTACTCAAAAAACTTAAAAACCTGCCTTGTAAATGTCCTGACAACATACGCGGCTGCAAGGTTTTTAAATGCGTTTCGCGATCGAGTGCTTTCAGCAAATCGTTTTCGGGCGAGGTATGAGCGTCGGCGTAATCTTCAATGTCTTTCGGTAAAAAATTCATTGTGTAAATAACGTTGTAAATGTAGTAAATTTGCGGTGAAAATAAAAAACAATGGCTACTACACGATATAACGGTGCAAAAATAGCTTATAGAATTGATGGAGAAGGCGTTCCATTGATTTTGATTCACGGTTTCTGCGAAGATGCCACTATCTGGGATAATTTTATTTTGGGATTAAGCGGTTTGAAAATCATTCGTCCGGACATCAGCGGTTTCGGCGAAAGTGATTTGCCGAACAATAATTCTATTGAAGCGATGGCGGAATCGGTAAAAGCTGTTCTTGACGCGGAAGGGATAAAAAAATGTATTATGGTCGGTCATTCATTGGGCGGTTATACTGCGTTGGCATTTGCGAAAAAATATCCGAATGTACTTGAAGGTATCGGTTTGTTTCATTCACATCCTTTTCCGGACAGCGACGACAAAAAACAAGAACGCGTAAAAAGTATGAGTTTCATTGAAAAAAACGGACACATCGTTTACGTTAAACAAGTTATTCCGCGTCTTTTTGCGGAGTTGTTTGCATCAAGTAATGAATTTCTAATTAATAGTCTCATCTATAAAGCCTCTTATTTCCGAACGGCGAGTATCCTGTCGTCTTTGAACGCGATGGTGCAACGCGGTGATTATACAGAAGTTATTAAAAATTGTTCTATTCCGGTATTAATCATTGTCGGCAAATTGGATAAAAGTATTCCTTACGCTTTAAGTAAAAAAATGTTGGATTTGCCGAATGTTGCCGACATCCATATTATATCAACAGTAGCACACATGGGTTTATTTACCGAACGCGACTATACAGTTAAAGTGGTTCAGAATTTTGTAACACTTTGTCAAACGATGAAGTAAACGGGAGATTTTATATTTAGCTTTAACCTCTCACCGAATAAAAAGACGTACAAAAAAATATTTTGTACGTCTTTTTTCATTATCAACGTTTAATTTTTTATAATTCCAACAACCCCTCCGGTAATTCCATTAATATTTTTTTGTTCTTGATATCTATTTTCTTTATAAACGCCGGATTCAGTGGAATTAAAATCTCTCTGTTTCTATAATTGACTGCCGCCATATATTGTTGCGGATATTCAATTAAATTTGTGACAATTCCGACTTCGGTTGTATCATCAAAAATAATAAAACCAATACAATCGGCGTAAGGCAATTGTGCATCTTCTTTATTTTGCGCGGCATACTTCAGATCTTTTTCGCGCAAAAAGACTTCTTTTGCCGATAACGTTGTTGCAGTTTCGGGCGTATCCACTTCTTCTAATTTCACGATGATGTTGTTACCTACGCGCACATCTTCAATAAAAAAAGGCGTTTTTTTCCCTTTTACATCTATGATTAAAATTTCAGCTTCCATTAAATCATCTACAAAATGCTCTTCCACAAAAAATTTAAGTTCGCCTTTTAAGCCGTGCGGTTTTTTTGTCCGTCCGATACTCACAATATTATCCATAAAAAAATTTATCCCATACAAGCAAATACTACAAAAAACGAAACAGTAAATTAAACTGAATTACCAATTAGGAAAATTGTAAACCTGATATAAGTTCTTAGTTTTAAAAATAATTGATTAAAAAACTTTTGTTTAACTGTGTTTTGTAGCGAGACAATCTTAAACACAAATATACAATTAAGTAATGATTATTGATAATTGGTTTTAGAAATATACTGCAACAAATGTATTTTTGCCACATCAAATATCTCTATGATAAAGAAAAATAATAAAAAACCGGTTTATAATAAAAGATTCGATAGAAGAAATAATAAAAGGAAAGGGTACTCCGAAAAAGAGTCGCGCCGGTTTATTACCGTTTTATTAGTTTTGGCAGCTTTATTGGTAGTTTTGCTTCTGCTTGCGAAAAAAATATAAAGTTTATTTCTTTCTCCTTCCTAACGATCATTCTCCAGTCAATAACCAAAACGAGCCGCCGTGTGTTTCTACACCTTTTAAATTCGGGTGTGACCAAAGTGGTGCTAAAATATTTGACAAAGCCTTATCTTCACTGATAAAATAATTAGGTAAAAGTGGTTGATAACGTTGAGGGTTGGCTAAAATAAATGCTGCTAAATTATACTGTTCGGAATAAAATCGTTCGCACATAAACTGCGGATAATCGTAAGGCAAATAAATATCGTGGATATGGACCACCACACCCGCTTTTAATTGCGGCAGTATTTCCATAAAAAAAACCATTGCATCAGAATTAGGTAATACGCGGTGACTATTATCAATGAATAAAATATCGCCGGCATCAAGTTGCAATAGTGGCGTCGTGTCCGTTTTTTCAAAAGGTTGACGAATAACTTCGTCTGAAAGCGCATCTATTTCTGCTCTAGGATAGGGGTCAATGGAAGTTATGCGCGTCGGCAAATTATTTTCTTTGATGGCTTTATAAGCTACTTTCGTTGAATTACCGGAACCGACTTCTACATAACGTTTCGGTTTATAAATATTGAGCATCGTGTAAATTCCTAAAATATCTAATCCCGGCAAAAAATCATTTTGCCATATCGGCTCGTGTGCATCGGACGTTTTCAACGGAATTTTTATGAAAACATCTTTAAAAGTCAACATTTTCTTCAAAATATCGGCATAACCATTTCTGTTTGCATTAATAATTTTGTATAAAAGGGCATGTGGTGGTTTTCCGTGTCCATAACGTGGCGCGGGTTCTACTTTATAATCAAGAAAAACGGTTTGAAATTTAGGAGAGAGGAAGCGGTAAAGAGATTTTAGCATTTACTTATGGACGATAGACAATGGACGATGGACAATGGACAATAGAAATGGATAATAGGCGATTAGGAAAAAAAACTTCTATTGTCTTTTATCTATTGTCCATTGTCTATTGTCCAAATTCCATTGTCCATTCCGAATGATAACCTTTTACACCTTTATAATATTCTAAAATTTGCGGTAAATCTTTTTCGTAATCGCCGGTCGGATAAAAAGGTTGACTGAATCCGATTGTTTTCGTACCCCAATCGAATTTACAACAGACAATCGGCACACCGGATTTTAAGGCGATTTGATAAAAACCGCGTTTAATTTTATCTACTTTTTGGCGCGTTCCTTCGGGAGCAATGGTGAGTATAAAATTTTCATTTTTTTTAAATATCGCAACTACTGAATCAACAAAATTAATTGTTTTACTTCTGTTGACCGGAACACCGCCTAAACTGCGCATTACAGAGCCGAGCGGAAATTTGAATAAGGAGTGTTTAGCAACAAATTGCGTGTTCAAGTGCATGACAGGTCGAATCAGGATTCCAATCGGAAAATCCCAATAACTTGTATGCGGGAGTACAATAACAACTGAACTTTTAACTGCTTTCGGATATTCAGTTTCAATTTTCCAGCCCCACACAGTTAGTAAAATAAATTTGGCTAAGGCTTGGCGCATGGATTTAGTCGGTTAATGGGTTAGTCGGTTAGTCGGTTAGTCGGGTTAGTCAGTTAGTCTGTTAATTAAAGACTAACCGAC
>JAYTNA010000800.1:0-3443 GCA_043748865.1 Saprospiraceae bacterium | reverse complement strand
GTCGGTTAGTCTTTTAGTCGGTTAGTCGGTTAGTCAACATCTAAGACTAACCGACTAACTGACTGAAAGACTAAAAGACTAACCGACAATAACCATTTCCATGCAAAGACCTTTTCAATTCGTAGCAATTTTATTATTTTCTTTTATAGCCTCCGGTTTATTAGCACAAGATCGGCAATTCACACAATTTTATGCGTCGCCTTTGTTATTAAATCCGGCTCTTACCGGTAATTTCGACGGTAAATATCGGGTCGGTGCTGTTTATCGCGATCAATGGCGCGGTATTCTCGAACAACCCTATCAGAGTTTTGCTTTTGGTGGTGATTTGCGCATTGAACCTTTCAAAACAAATTTTAATAAAGATAGACTCGGCGTAGGTTTACAATTGAACAGAGATATTGTTAACGGTATTGATTTCAGCACGACGCAAATTGCGTTGTCGGGTGCTTATCATAAATCGTTGAACTTGAATAATACGCAATATTTATCAGTAGGTTTACAAGCGGGATTAAACCAGAGAAATATTAATTACGAAACTTTATCGCTGCAAGATCAATGGAACGGAATTGACGGTTACACTTTTCCGACGCATGAAAAATTGCCGGACAATAATTTTTCTTATACCGATTTTGCACTCGGCATAAATTATACAATTTCTTCGGATAAAAACTCGGCATTTTTTGCCGGTGCGGCTATTCACCATTTTAACCGACCGAATATTTCTTTTTATCAATCGCCGACTATTCCGCCCAATTATTTGTTTCCGCGTTATACGGCACACATCGCCGGACAATTTCCGATCAATCATGAAAATACTTTCTCGATGTCGCCACGTTTATTAATTGATGTACAAGGACCGCACATCACCGGGAATATCGGCACAAATTTTAAAATTCAGATTGATAAAACTTACGGCACTTCTATACATTTCGGCAGTTGGGCGCGTCCGGTTAAAAATGCCGGCGATTATTCGATTGATGCCGTCGTGTTCATGGTCGGTTTAGAATATAATAATATCCTATTCGGCGGCAGTTACGATTTGAATTTACCGCATCTTAAAAAATACAACGGCGTTCAAAATGTTTTTGAGATTTCTATCATCTATCTCGGTGATTACGAAAATCAAGAATTGCTTTGTCCGACGTTTTAGATTGGTGATTGGTGTAAATTTATAAATGCTGTATAAAGAAAATGCCAAAAAAACTTTCTAAAACTGCCATAATTAATTACTCAGGTTTTGAAGTACCTAAACTGTTGAGCATACCAATCTTACGTTCAAAGAACTATTTTATTGTCGAAGGTGTTAGTATGTCGGGGGATAGACCTAAGGATTTCATTAAAGTTTATGAACACGATAAAACAAAAAAAGGTCTATGTAAACACCAAAATCCCAGAACATGGATTCCATATCTGGCTAAGGTTGGCGATAAATGGTATCCTTCTGAAAGTATAACTGAATATTTGCTCAATCGCATCGGTGAAACAATTGGAATGAATATGGCTAAATCCAAGTTGTACCTTACAACGGGTCAAAGTAAATCCGATTATCAAATTCGTTTTTGCAGCCGATATTTCCTTTCTGCTGATGAAGCATTAGTACATGGTGTACAGATTTATGAAAATTATTTTCGCGATAAAGATTTTGTCAGAGAGGTTGAAGAAAATAAAATGGAGAGAACATTTTTTACTTTTCAAGAAGCAGAAAAAGCAATACGCACAAATTTTGAAGCGAATGCGGAATTGATTTTGAAAGAATTTGTAAAAATGCTCGTATTCGATGCACTTATTGGTAATAACGACCGTCATTTTTATAATTGGGGAGTTATTGTTGATTTAAAAGGAAAAAATAACCCTCGTTTTTCACCTGTTTTTGATACAGCGCGTGGTTTATTTTGGAATGATACAGAATCAAAATTATTCAGAATACTTTCAGAAAAAGAAAGAATTGATACTTTTTTGATGAATTACGTCAAAAAATCACAACCTAAAACGAGTTGGGATAATGAACCAGAAGTCAACCATATAAAAATAATACAACTTTTAAAAAACAATTATCCTGATTTGATAGTTTATTCTAATTCAATTTTTGACCCCGCTCATTTACAAAAAATAAATAAATTACTGAAAGAAGAATTTACACTTTTATTATCACCCCAACGACTCACGCTTATACAAAAATGTTTAACTTTGCGTTTTACAATTTTGTCTGAAATTATTAACAATTAATTCAACTCCTTATGACTCATCTAAAATCATGGCTTCAAGGCTTTTGGAAAGAAGAAGGTCAAGAGACTTTATTGACACCAATTGACGCTGATCAAAATTTTATTTTGACCTATAAATCTCTTGAAGTCGGTACACTCTCGGTGAGTGAAGGTATTTGGACGTTCGCTTACTCCGATTATTTCAAAAAACAAAACACGATTCGACCCCTTTGGGATTTTTCGGACGTTGATAAAGTATATCGCTTTGATTATCTGCCACCGTTTTTTTCGCAACGTATTCCGAGTTTGGAACAACCTAAAGTAAAAGAGGTACTGAAAAAAGAAAATATTGATACACAAAATGAAGTAGCTTTACTTAAACGATTCGGTCATGCTACGATTGCCAATCCTTTTATACTTAATGCAATATGATCAGTTAAAATTAAAAAGCCTGCAGACAATTGTTTGCAAGGCTTTTTAATTTTAGGGGGTTGAGAACGCCATCTCTTATTTTTTTTAAGTGGAATTTTTTTGAAAACGTTTTTAATTTTTTTTGAAATGAAAATTATTTTGAAAATTTTTTTCGCACAAAAATTTTTTTTGAAATAATTCTGAAATTTTTTTCGCGCAAAAATCTTTTGAAATTTTTTTTTGAAAATAAAAAAGCGATGCCGAGTTGGGTTGAGAGACCTTATTCGGCATCGCTTTTTTTTCTGCACACGCACAATCTTTAAAAAAAAATAAACGCTCGTTTCGATCTATGACCGAAATGTACTATTTTCATGTCTCCGAAATGAACGTTTTATTTTTTTATTTTAAAATTACATCTTGTGCGAGCGGGATTAAATACAGTCTATGAAATTTCTATTATTTTTTTCAAATCGCCAAGATCAATCCTTTCAAAAATTTTGGGGATGAGTGCTTTTAAAGTTTCTCTTCGGTTGTCGAACGCGCAGAGAACAAAAATAGTAATTTCTAATTTTTGCAGATTTTGTTGATAGGGTAAATTTCTGTCCACGGTAATAAAAATATCAAAAGCATCGTCGGTCATTAATTTAAGAAGTTCTCCATTTTTCTTACCCAACCATGCTTTGTCTTTAACAGTAAAGACATCGTGACTTTCATGAAAATCGTATTTAAGTTTGCGAGGTAAACTTTCGTCAAGCAAAATTTTCATGTAATACTTTTTCTGAAGTCAAAGATTTTTTTGCCATTTCTAAAACAAACAGAGCAGCCTCT
>JAYTNA010000799.1:0-4848 GCA_043748865.1 Saprospiraceae bacterium | reverse complement strand
GGTCGTTTCAATATCTATAATAGCGTACAGTTTTTTTTTCATTTTTAATCTTAGCTATCAGTTGTCAGCCTTCAGCTATTAGTTTCAGTTTTTAGTCATCAGCATTCATCTATTTACTTTCAACCTTTCGTTGATTGTTGGTAAACGAAAGCTAATTTCTAATTTTTGATTTCTGATTTCTGAAGGCTGATAGCTGAATGCTGACAGCTAAATATTTATGTCTGCAAAATTACTTATTTCGTTTCTATTTACCATTATTTGTTTTATAAAATCTCCGCTTTTGGGACAAAATACAAACAAAAACTTTCAAAATAATAAAATTACGGTCGGTGCGGAACGCCTGAAAATTTATTTACCGAAGCTGCGCGGCAAAAATGTCGGCTTGGTGATTAATCAAACGTCGGTCGTCGGAAAAAATAATATTTTTCTGGTGGATACACTGCTCGCACTCGGCATAAAAGTAGCGGCAATTTTTGCACCCGAACACGGTTTCAGAGGTAAAGCTGATGCGGGTGAACATTTTGATAATAATGTAGACGAAAGAACGGGCGTAAAAGTTGTTTCCATTTACGGAAAAAAATACGCACCAGACAGCAGCGATTTAAAAAATATAGACGTGTTGGTTTTTGATATTCAAGATGTCGGCACGCGCTTTTATACTTTTATTTCTACGTTGCAATACGTGATGGAATCGGCAGCGGTTAACAAAAAACCTTTAATTATTTTAGACCGCCCGAACCCGAACGGACATTATGTGGACGGTCCGATTTTAGATACGACGTATAAATCTTTTGTCGGAATGCAAAAGATTCCGATTGTATACGGTATGACAATCGGTGAATATGCTTTGATGTTAAATGGTGAAAAACTTTTGAAAAACGGTGTCGCTGCGGATATTTTTGTCGTGAAATGCGCGGGCTATAACCATAAAACTTTTTACGAATTGCCGATAAAACCATCGCCGAATATTCCGAATATGCACGCAATTTATTTATATCCGTCGCTGTGTTTGTTTGAAGGCACGAATGTGAGTATGGGTCGCGGTACGGATAAACAATTTCAAATTTTCGGCAGTCCGGTTTTACCGCTCGATAAATTTTCGTTTTCATTCACACCGCAACCGAATGAAGGTGCAAAAAAACCGACGCACGAAGGTTTGACGTGCTACGGTGAAGATTTATCCGCAGTGCCGATACGCGATTTGCAAGAACAACGCACCATTAATTTATCTTACATCACTGAAGCTTATAAGGCATACACGCATAAGGATACTTTTTTTATGAAATCCAACTTTTTTGAAAAATTGGCAGGGGTGAAAGCGTTGCGCGAACAGATAAAACGTGGTGAAAGTATGGAAAGCGTTCACGCATCATGGCAACGGGGGATTGATGATTTTAAAATTGTGAGAAGGAAATATTTATTGTATAGAGATTTTGAATAAAATGAAATAAATCTTGAGTATTCGTAATTATCTTACCGGAAACTTCATCCGATATTCCAAATCTTTGACTTTACCGCGTTTAATATTTTCCAATTTAGTGCGAATGAGGTTGCGTTTAACGGGCGAAAAATAATCTACGAACAAAACCCCTTCTATGTGATCGTATTCGTGCTGAATAACGCGGGCATTCATGGCATCGAATGTGGCGGTGTGTTCTTCAAAATTTTCGTCGAGATAGCGGATAGTTAAATTTTTTTGGCGCATGACTTCACCACGAATGTTCGGAATACTCAAACAACCTTCTTCATACGCCCACTTGTCGCCGGTTTCTTCGATTTTTTGTGCATTGATAAAAACTTTTTTAATACCGACGAAGCCGGGTTTTTTCTCGGCATCTTCCAATTGCTCTGTATCAATCACAAATAAACGAATACTTTGTCCGATTTGCGGTGCGGCAAGACCGACACCGGCGGCATCGTACATCGTTTCCCACATATTTTTTACAAGTTGCTCTAAATTCGGAAAATCTTTTTCAATATTAGTCGCTATTTGTTTTAATACAGGTTGACCGTAAGCATAAACAGGTAAAATCATAAACTATTTTAGATGTTAGATTTTGGATTTTGGATTTTGGATTTAATATCAATTAATCGAAAATATTAACCGTCAATCGAAAATCGAATCGCAAAGTTAATTCTATTCCTTAAAAATTTTACGAATTAATATTTTTTCGGAAGTTGTTAACTTTATAAAATAAATACCGGTGGGTGTATTCGTTGGAAAATATATCGGCTCAAAATTTTGAACGCGACTATTTGTTATAATTTTTTTTCCGGTGACATCAAAAATATCCATTGCGGGAGCAACAAGGTTATCCGCAAATTCAAGTGTAAAAAAATCGGTTGTCGGATTTGGATAAATTTTTATTTCTAAATCGCCGCTCGATATATCCGTCACGGCATCGGTTATGCAATTTGTTTTTATAAATGTGTCGTTGCAATTATTGTTGATGCAATTAATAGTTTTAAACGCATTGATACGTCCGCCGGTGAGAACTTTGCATTTTAAATTAGCGAGCGTATCAACATTGCGCAACAAAACGTTTTTCAAATACAAAGCTGCTTGCGCCGGATTGTTTTTTGCACGTTCAATAAATGCCGAATTAGGAACAGAATATGCCAAACCCAATAATCCTGTCACCATCGGACAAGCAACGGAAGTGCCGATCGGATTACTGTAACTTGAATTAATTGCAGTTGTTAAAATACTATAACCCGGCGCACCTACATCAATATTTTTCACGCCGTAAGCCGCTGTTCCTACTTTCAAATCATTATCGTCGGTTGATGTCACCATAATTAAATAATCACTCGGACACAATGACGGAATATCACCGTCTTTATCCGTATCTACGTTTCGGTTCGCATTATCAGTTGCGCCGACACTTAAAATACCGGCAGCACCGAGCTTATCATAAAAATCGCACCACATCTGCGCCGAATTATAAAAACCGTATCTGCCGAAACTCGAATTGGTAGCGACAACAAACGCACCCCGTGCGCCGTGAGTATCGTTGTAAAGTTGTCGTTGTTTCAAAACATAAGCATAAGCGGCAATGATACTCGCATCTGTTCCATCCGTCACAACTGTCATAATTTTTACGCGCCAATTGATGCCGGCAATACCCGCGTTATTATTTCCCGCCGCACCCATAACGCCGGCAATTTCCGTTCCGTGATAACCGACATCAATACTATCCGTATTATTAATAGTGTTCCAACCTTGATAATCATCAACGTAACCGTTACCGTCATCGTCAATGCCGTTGTTCGGAATTTCATTTTTGTTGAGCCACAAATTTGGTTTCAAATCCGGATGTGCAATGCTGATGCCGTCGTCAATTAAAGCAATTACGATTTCATCGTTTTGTGCGGTTTTTCCGCCGGTGGTAATGTCCCACGCTTTTGTGATTTTTATATCAGCGCCGATTGTGCCGGATGTTTGTCCGGTATTTTGTAAATACCATTGGGAAGAAAAAAGTCTGTCGTTCGGAATCGTTTCTCGGAGTCGGGAAATGTAGTTGTATTGAGTGGATAATTGACAATTGACAATTGACAGTTGACAACGTGCGGTAATCTCATCGCTCAAATTTTTTTCACTTATTGAATCAAGCGTTGAAATTAAAAAAATGTTTTCATCCGGCGATAAAATTTTTTCGAGTTGAAAATTTATTTTTTTTTCCTGAAAAATATTTTCAAAATTTTTTTCTAAAATTTTTTTATAAAAATTTTTTTCGGAATTATTTTTTTCAAAAATATTTTCAATTTTTTTTCCGGAAATATTTTCTTCTGCAATATTTTTTTCGAGTTGAACGATGAATTGATTTTTTACGCGCACCGGTTTTTCGGAAGTAGTTGCAGGCGTGTTTATTTTAATTTCCAAATTTTGCGCGGTTGAAAAAAAAATAGGAGTTGTAAGAAAAAATAAAAAGAAAAAAAAACGATAAGGCATGGGAAATGGAAAAAAAATAAGCAATGAACAAAATTAGGGTATTTAGTTGTGCTTTAATGATTTTATTTGTTCGGATATTGTCATTATATTTTTAAAGCCCTTCAGTTAAATAGCACGAGCTACTTATACGCCATATACAAGCCGCTCGTGCTATTTTTTAAATGTAAAAAATTATTCCAAAATTATTTGTTCGGTAAAATTTTTATTGCCTTCAAAAGCAAAATTCAAAAAATATTTGCCGCGCGGCAGTTTAGTCACATCGAAAGAAACATTATCATCGCTGTCTCTTTGTGCTTCTTTATCTAAGTCTTTATTCGGTGCGTAAGTTCTCACCACGCTTGCCTGAGAATTACTCACCAAAGCCATTGATTTAAGTGCTGCCGGTGCATTGATTTTAGCTTTTACGGTACTCGTTGACGGATTCGGTGAAGACATTTTGTAAAAACCGTTGCCTTGATCTTGAAGATAAAAAACCACAGCATTCGAACCGCACCCGTTCGTTATTCTCCCTTCCAGACGAATAAACGGATAGGCATACACATTACATTCGCCGGAATTTTGATTCGGGTAATAAATACTGCCGGTGCCTTGCAATATCTGATAAGTATAAGTAACACCCGGTTCATTCGTGCCGATAACGATGGTTGCCGGATTATTGATATAATTAAACGAATAATTCGGCTGTCCGTTTATAGTAGAGATTTCAACAGTGGGTGCACCGGCATAAATAGTAATCGTTTTTGAAAGTGGTGACTGACAAGCGTTATCGGCAGTAAAAGTAACTGTTCCTTTTGAGTTACCACTTGCAATTTTATATGGATAGCTTGGATTGGCTCCCGTAAGTGTTATCCCTCCTGTTGACGACCAAGACCAAGTTGTCATATTCGTAGCACTTC
>JAYTNA010000798.1:0-2100 GCA_043748865.1 Saprospiraceae bacterium | reverse complement strand
AAAGTATAAGACGGCACCAATCCGATTGCCCCATCAACCGAAGGCTTAACTGTATTTAATGCGTCAGCGAAGGTTTCACCCGTGTAACTTACCAAACCTGTAACGCTAAATTTTTTATACTTAAAAGTAATACCGTTTCTGCTGATACAGCTTGGAACGCTTTCAATTTTATTGCCTTTTACACTGATGTTTTGAGTGCCAAAACGAGCTTGTGCTTCTTCATAGCGTCCATCGAAAAAAGCTGTGGAAGTAAATACATTCAAGCGCGCTTTTTCACTTAAAACAAATGAATATTCGCCAAACGCTTCGATGCCGTTGGTTGCGGCGTTTCCAATATTGGTGCGCACAATAATGGTTGACCCATTTTCAGTCATGAAAACTGTTCCCAAACGATTGTTTATTTGTAATCTGAAAACCGTAACATCCCACCGAAAATCGGAAGTTGAACCGCGATAACCCAATTCTAAATTATAACCGTAAGCATCTTTCAAATTTGAATCTGCGCGCTCATAAACGCTTTGAGGAATAATATCTTTAAAAATTACCGGACGATAAGCTTGCGAAAAGCCGCCGTAAACATTTTGATTTTCATTCAACTTATAATTTGTGCTGATACCCAAGAGCGGAAATTGGTGAGCGATAGTATGCGGTACTTGCAAAGCATCGAGATAACTGATTATTCCCGACATTTTAGTCATGCCGTTTTCATATCTCAACCCTAAATTAACAGACCATTTATCCGAAAAATTAAATTTATTTTCTGCAAAAGCTGCGAAATTCGAAGTTTTAAAATGTAAATCTCTGCTGAAATCTCCTGTCATTGTTAAATCATAGTCGGTTCCGGTTGTTCCTTTTCCTAATTGGCGGCGATGTAAATCGGTTTCAGTCAGTTGTACACCAAAAACTAAATTGGAAGAAATTTTTCCCATTTTGTAATTGTGTAATAAACGCAATTCCGGATAAAAACTATTAAAATTATCAATATCAACTTGTCTGTTCGCATATTGTAACGTCGTGGGATTAATGGCATCAACCACTGTTGAAGGCTTATCGAATTGAACGCTGCTGCGTTGTCCTAAAACGCCGGATGCTGTAAAATTCAAAAACGTTTGCGACGTAAGTTGCCAATCAAAACTTAAAGAAGGCACATAAATTTCAGGACTGAAATAATTTCGAGAACGAGTAGATTGTCTCGGATTGGCATAGAACATACTGTCGTTCAAAGGTCCGGGCGTTTGATATAAATAATTAGAACGCGCAAGTTCCGCTTTAACGGAAAAATTTTTTGTCAGCACATATTTTAAAATAAACATCTCACCATCAAAATTACTTTTGTTGTGTCTGTAACCATTTGATACTCTATTGCTGTAATAAGCGTAGTATTCAAATTTTCCTATTTTACCGCTCACTGCGTTAAAATTACTCAATAAACCATACGAGCCGATGGAATTTGCCGTTTCAAAGTTGAAATTTTTTGTTGTATCTGGTCTCTTTGTTACATAATTTAATCTGCCGCCAAATTGTGCGCCGTATTGCAGCGAACCTGTTCCGCGTACTAATTCAATTCGTTCAACGGCTTCCATCGGCATTGTGAAATGACTTGCGGGATAACCGTAAAGATCTGAATTAACCACAACGCCGTTTTCTCTAATACTATATTCCCAACCTCTGTGCGGATCAAGTCCGCGCGTCGAAATATTCACTTGATTTCCCGTACCGTCCATATCATAAACAAAAACGCCGGGAATTTTAGCAAAAATTTGGCGCGGATTTTTTTCTGCCACATTCGCATTGATATCTTCCAAATTTATAACCTCGCTTTTTTTACCGGAAAAAATATAAGTTCCTTGTATATCGGGTAATCTTGAAACATCAAAACGATTAGCTCTAATCAGCACTTCATCTAATTTTTGTTTTAAAGTATCAATATTGTTTTGCGCAAAACATAAATTTGCAATGAGTATCAAATAAAAAAAAAGTATTTTTTTCATGAAAATTAAAATTTAATAGTTTTTGTAAGGAAATTTTATTTGCTTCTGATTTGTTAAAGTTAAATATTTTTACAAAAAAATACTTAATAGTTAGTCAGATTAATAGGGA
>JAYTNA010000797.1:0-1825 GCA_043748865.1 Saprospiraceae bacterium | reverse complement strand
GGTTAGTCTAAATGTTTAGATTAACCGACTAACCGACTAACCGACTAACCGACATTCAACTAAAATAAAAATATGAAACATAAGTACGACGCAATTGTCATCGGCTCCGGTGTATCGGGTGGATGGGCGGCAAAAGAATTGACAGAAAAAGGTTTGACCGTTTTAATGTTAGAGCGCGGTCATGCGCTTGAACACGTTACAGGTTATGCCGAAACAAATAAAGATCCTTGGGCGTATCCACACCGCGGTCGTATTACGATTGAACAGAGAGAATCGCACCAATTTTTAGCGCGTGATTATCCTTACAGTGAACATAATGAAAGTTTTTGGTTTAAGGATGCAGATGCGCCTTATACCGAATCAAAACGTTTCGATTGGTTTCGTCCGAATATTGTCGGCGGTAAATCCATTATGTGGGGTCGCCAATCTTTTCGTTGGAGTGAATCTGATTTTGAAGCTAATGCAAAAGACGGTATCGCCATTGATTGGCCTATTCGCTATGCCGATATAAAACCTTGGTACGATTATGTAGAAAAATTTGCCGGCATTTCGGGTACTAATCTCGGTATTCCGGAATATCCGGACAGTATTCTTCAAAAGGGTATGGATTTGAATGTGGTTGAACTTATGGTAAAGAAAGGCATCGAATCTAAATTTCCGGGCAGACACCTTACCATCGGTAAAGCTGCTAACTTGACAGAACCATTAAACGGTCGCAGTAATTGTCAATACAGAAATATGTGCGCGCGCGGTTGTCCGTTCAGTGCTTATTTCAGTACACAATCTACAACACTGCCGGCTGCAATGGCGACAAAAAGATTGACAGTGCGCCCAAATTCAATTGTAAATTCTATTATTTACGATGAGAAAAAAGGAAAAGCAAAAGGAGTTTTGGTAATTGACAGCATTACAAAAGAGCAACATCAATTCGATGCAAAAATAATTTTTGTGAATGGTTCGACTATCGGTTCTACTTGGATTTTACAAAATTCTATTTCGAAACAATTTCCGAATGGTTTAGGCAATAGTTCGGGTGTTTTAGGTCATTATCTTATGGATCACCACTTCCGAGTTGGTGCAAGTGGTACTGCTGAAGGTTTTGAAGATAAATATACTTTCGGTCGCCGTCCGAATGGTCCGTACATTCCGAGATATAGAAATACAGGCAATGATAAACGCGATTATTTGCGCGGTTTCGGTTATCAAGGTGGAGCAAGTCGTGAAGGTTGGGGACGTGTTATGAGAGAACCGGGCTTCGGCGCAGACTTGAAAAATCTCGCCACAGAACCCGGAAAATGGAGTTATGGTATGACCGGTTTTGGAGAGTGTTTGCCTTATGAAGATAATTACATGAAGTTAAATTTCGACAAAAAAGATATTTGGGGACAACCAACTGTTCATTTTAATGCGGAATTTAAAGAAAACGAACGCAAAATGCGTATTGATATGAAGAATGACGCTGCCGAAATGTTGGAAGCAGCCGGTTTGAAAAACGTAAAAACGTACGATAACGGTTCTTATCCGGGTATGGCAATTCACGAAATGGGAACGGCGCGTATGGGTGCTGACCCTAAAACAAGTATTTTGAATAAATGGAATCAAGTACACGAATGTAAAAACGTTTTTGTAACTGATGGTTCTGCGATGGTTTCTACATCTAACGTGAATCCTTCTTTAACCTATATGGCTTTAACAGCACGCGCTGCCGATTATGCTGTTAATGAGTTGAAGAAAAGGAACATATAGTTTAGTGTCGATTAGTCGGTTAGTCGGTTAGTCATAATGTTTTGAATAACCGACTAACCGACTAACTGACTAACCGACT
>JAYTNA010000796.1:0-3901 GCA_043748865.1 Saprospiraceae bacterium | reverse complement strand
CGTGAACGGAAAACCTGAACCGTAATTCCAACGTCCGGAAAGTGTCCAATCGCGTTTTTTACCGAAATAAAAACTCGTAACTAGGTTTACATTGTTTCTTCTGTCGAAATTGGCGGGATATGTTTGCGTGCCGTCATAAATATTCACGTAAGCATTCGACAAAGTTGCCCAAACAGAAATGGCACTCGTGCGATATTGAATAGTTAAATCTACACCATGCGCATCGCCTGTCTCTGCGGCGTAATTCGGATCGGTATTTTTATTTTTTGTGCGGTTAATATCAATCAATTGTCCGTAATTTTTTTGATAAACTTCTAAATTGAATGATAAATTTTTATTGGCATCCCATTCAATACCGCCGATAAGATGGGTGGCTTTTTGCAAACGCGAATCAACAATATCATTGGTACCTGGTTTATAAAATTGTTCAGTGGGTCCGCCCAAATAACCGACAAATAAATTGACAATATCTTTTTCACTGACCGTTGAAATTAGATTTTGAGAATACAATCCGCCGGAAAACTTCAATCTAAAATTATCGGAAGCATTAAACTTCATTGCCAAACGCGGCTCGATAGAAGTTTCCCCGATTGAACCGTATCGCTGCAAACGCACGCTTGGTTCAAGCACCAAACGGTTTATTTTTTTGCGATATTTTACAAATCCGCCAAGTTCAGTGGTGTTTGTATTTTGAGTAAAAAGAAATCCGAAAGGATTTTTGAAAGATAAATCGGTTTGAAATCCGGACACTTCAGCACCATATTTCAATTCACTGTTGTTGCCGTAAATCGTAAAATCTATGCCGACATTAAAATTTGAAATAGCGGTATGACGCGGATCCGGATCCGATTCTTGGAGCGTTAAATCGTAATTGGAATAATTAATATTGCCGCCGATAATCATTCCGATACCTTGCGGAATAAGTTTAAAATTTGTGCCGTAACCACGTGTTGTCCAATTCAAATCGGCAACGTTTTTATAAGAAACGCCGTCTTTAAAATTAAATCCGAAAAAATTAATATTGCTGCCGCCTTTTGCATTGAACGAAAGTTTGGCATAAATATCATCGAAAGCGTAAGGCAAACCGTTGACAGAATCTTTTGTAGCGTATTTATAAAACGATTTTGATGTTTGCGGTAAAATAGAATGTTTCGCCGTCACCAACAAAGAAATGCTCGAACCGTTTTCTTCTTTCATGCGTACCAACGGACCTTCCAAAAGTATTTTTCCCATAAACGGCGAAATACTCGCCATGCCGGACAAATTAGTTTTATTGCCTTCGCGCGTTTTTAAATCCACAACCGCCGAAATTCTGTCGCCGTATTCCGCACCGAAACCACCCGTGTAAACATCCGCAGAGCGAATCGTTTCTGTTTCAAACACCGAAAAAAAGCCGATCGAGTGAAACGGATTGTAAATAACAGCACCGTCCAATAAGATTTTATTTTGCACCGGCGAGCCGCCGCGAATAAAAATCTGTCCGCCTTGGTCGCCGGTAGAAATAATGCCGGGCAAAACCGTTAAATACTGCGCAATATCCGGTTCTCCGCCGACGGAAGCCAAATCTTTTATTTGTCGCGGTGTAATTGTGATGAGCGAAACAGCCGGCGTTTCGCGTTTAATTTCTCTTTGTGACGACACTTCAACGATTGCCAAATTTTTTTCACTTTCATTTAAATAAAAACTGCGGTTGACGATGCCGTTTTCTTTAAAAGTCATTGCCGCAACAACGCTGTCAAAACCGACGGAAGTAACAACAACAGAATAATTTCCCGTCGGCACATTCGACATTTGATAAAAACCGTTCACATCAGCAGTCGTACCGACATTCGCGTTTTGAACGATGATGTTTGAATAAGGAATCGGTTGTCCACCGTTTTTATCGAAAACGTAACCGCGCAGGATACTTTTTTGAGCGAAAGAGGTGATAAACACCATTGAAAAAATGAAAACGAGTAAATTTTTTTGCTGTAAAATCATTTTTATTTTTTTATATTAATGTAGTGTGCAATAGCCGGTTTTTATTTAACTAAATTCGTTATTAACTGAACCATCAGTTGTTTTTCTGCCGGATTGCTTTGAGCAACTAACAAAGCCAAAGCTACCAAAGCATTGTCATTAATTTTTAGTTCACCGCTTTTCTTAAACCGATGTTTATTTTTTTCTAAAAACCAAACAAAAATAAATGCACCGATACGTTTATTTCCATCATTGAACGGATGATTTTTAATAATAAAATACAATAGGTTAGCAGCTTGTTCTTCAATACTCGGATATAAATACGCCCCGCCGAAACTTTGAACGACATTCCCTAAAATACCTTTAAAACTTTCATCTTTCATCTTTCCGAATAATTCTGTCGCTTCTTTAGCCGCTATAAGTTGTTTTTTGAGTTCAGTTATGGCAGCAAAAACTTCTTCAAATTGAATTTCGTAAGTAATGTTTTCGTCCAAATAATCCGCCGGCAGCGTATGACTGTCGTACTGATTGAGTAATATAAAACTTTGCGTATAGTTCCTAATTATGTCTAATAAACCCTTTGCTTCAGATAATTTTAAATCATCTGTATTACCACTTGCGCTCACAAGTTGAATAATTTGCTGTAATTGCTCTAAACGGGTTTGATTAACGGCATAACCTTTTAATAAAAAATCTTTAAGCCGTTGCGTTGCCCACTGACGAAACTGAGTTCCGCGTTTGGAGTTTACCCGATAACCGATGGAAATGATAATATCCAAAGAGTAATGATCAAGTTCTCTTGAAACACTTTTACTACCTTCTTTTTGAACTGTTCGGAATTTCCGAACAGTTTCAATAGAGGATAACTCATTTTCTTTGAAAATATGTTTGATATGTTCACTAATATTAGCCTTACTTGACTCGAACAGTTCAACAATCTGCTTTTGAGTTAGCCAAACAGTGTCCCGTTCAAATAAAACTTGAATTTCGATGTCATTATCGCCTGATTTATAAATCTCAATTGCGCTCATAGTAATTGTTACTTTATTTTAATAAGCTTCTGCAAAAATACATTCATTTCGGATAATTGCATGTATTGTAAACTTAAAACCGTTGTCGAAAATAAAACATAGACGACGGTAAAATAATTTTTTTTACAAAAAAATTACCGCGTATTTATTTTTTATTTATATTTGTTGCGTCGTAAATCTTTTCAAATTGCAACCATGAATCCAATCTCTTCTACTCAAAAAAATATTATCAACGGCAGCAAAATAAATGTCAAGGGTAATATGCGCGTTGGTGATATTATCAACAATAATATTCAAGAACAAGCTATAATAATTCCGCGTTTGCTTACAAATAATATCTGTATTAATGCCGAACATATTATCGGGCGCGAAAAAGAATTAAAGATAATTGCCGAATTTTTTACGCAAAACAAATCCACGGTTTTGCTAAATGGTATTGTTGGTATGGGAAAAACTTCGGTGGCGACAAAATATTTGGTTGAGAATGAAAAAAATTACAAGTACCTCGCGTGGTTAACCGTTCAATCGAGTTTGGCGGAAACTTTTACGAATGATGATGTTTTTTTGAAAGCATTACAGATTAAAGATGAAGTAAAAAAATTGAGAGAAGAAAAACAATTCGACACTGCGTTTAAAGTCGTATTGCACCATCTAAATTGTTTGGGAAATATATTGATCATACTTGATAATGCGAATGATTTGGACGACTTAAAGAAATATAAAGGACTTTTTGATTCAGCACAGAATGGCTGTCGTTATCTAATTACTTCGCACACGATACCGGAATATTGGACAATAGTAATGATTGAACATTTGCCGCCCGATGAGGCTGTGAAATTGTATAAAAAATTTGCTACGCACCATATTTATGTGTCTGACGACGAAATAAAAAATCTTTTAGAAAAACTTTC
>JAYTNA010000795.1:0-6901 GCA_043748865.1 Saprospiraceae bacterium | reverse complement strand
CCGAATTTTCTACACAAATTGAATAAAGAAATTAAATAAAGCCCACGAATTTATTCGTGGGAATAAAATTGTGATAGTTTTTAACCGTTTTAACGGTTTTTAATACGGTTAGTAGCGGATAAATGGTTGAAACCATTTCTTTTTTAGATAAGTTCAGTCCCCACGAATAAATTCATGGGCTTTATTTATAAAAAAATCCCTAATTTTTCAAAATGAAAAATTAGGGATTTTTTATGTTTATTTTATTGATTCTCAAATTATTTAAACCGCCTCTTTCAAGTGCGCGATTTTAATCCCGTCTTTTTCTTCATTCATCATCGCTTCCAAGTGCGAACCTTCTTGCGGTTGCTCGTTCAAAATAAATTCCGCTAGCGGGTCTTCGATATATTTTTGAATAGAACGTTGCAACGGACGTGCACCGAATTGCGGATCATAGCCTTTTTCTGCCAAAAATTCTTTGGCTTCTTGCGACAAGTGCAATTGCAAACCCATTGTGCCTAATCGTTTGTACATAGAAGCGAGCATCAAATCAATGATGGTCAAAATTTCCGGTTTACCGAGCACATTAAATACGATGACATCATCAATACGATTTAGAAACTCCGGTGAAAAAGTTTTACGCAAAGCGTTTTGAATAACACCTTTAGAAGTTTCTTCGGCAGATTCTTTACGCGCTTCGGTTTGAAAACCTATACCCGCTCCAAAATCTTTGAGTTGACGTACACCAATATTCGATGTCATGATGATAATCGTGTTTTTGAAATCAACACGACGACCAAGGCTGTCTGTCAGTTGTCCGTCATCTAATACTTGTAGCAAGATATTATAAACGTCCGGATGCGCTTTTTCAATTTCATCGAGCAACACCACTGAATAAGGTTTGCGACGTACTTTTTCAGTGAGTTGTCCGCCTTCTTCATAACCTACATATCCCGGGGGCGCACCGATAAGACGGGACAAACTGAATTTTTCCATATACTCACTCATATCAATGCGGATCAGTGAATCTTCGCTGTCAAATAAATAGCGCGCAAGTGTTCTTGCTAATTCCGTTTTACCGACACCGGTCGGACCTAAGAAAATAAAAGTGCCGATTGGTTTTTTCGGATCCTTCAACCCTACTCTGTTGCGTTGAATGGCTTTCGTGATTTTTCCAATCGCTTCTTGCTGACCGACGACTAATTTTTTTAAATCTTCGCCCATGTTCACCAATTTTGTGTTTTCGGCAGCACCAACTTTATTCACCGGAATACCTGTCATCATCGCAACTACTTCGGCAATATCATCTTCTGTCACCGGATAACGGCGCACTTTTGTATCTTCTTCCCACTGAAGTTTTTCTTCTTCTAATTTTCTGCCGAGGCGTGTTTCCATATCGCGTAAATCGGCAGCTTTTTCATATTGTTGATTTTTTACGGCTTGATTTTTTTCTTCTTTCAATTCTTCAATCCGCTTTTCTAAATCTTCAACGTGTTTCGGTACGTGGATATTTTTTAAATGCACGCGCGCACCTACTTCATCTAAAACATCAATCGCTTTATCCGGCAAAAAACGATCGGTAATATATCTATCGCTCAAAGTAACGCAGGCTTTAATTGCTTCTTCGGAATAATCCACGTTGTGAAACTCTTCGTATTTCGTTCGAATGTTTTGCAAAATGTGGATTGTATCTTCCAACGACGGCGGATTTACCATTACTTTTTGAAAACGGCGGTCTAATGCGCCATCTTTTTCAATGTATTGGCGATACTCGTCGAGTGTAGAAGCACCGATACATTGTAATTCGCCGCGCGCTAATGCCGGTTTGAAAATGTTTGATGCATCGAGCGAACCTGTTGCACCACCCGCGCCGACAATCGTATGAATTTCATCAATAAATAAAATAACGTCGCGACTTTTTTCCAATTCATTCATTATCGCTTTCATGCGCTCTTCAAATTGTCCGCGATATTTTGTACCGGCAACCAAAGCCGCTAAGTCGAGCATTACAACGCGCTTATTGAACAAAGTTCTGCTGACACGTTTTTGTATAATGCGCAATGCCAAACCTTCAACAATTGCTGTTTTACCGACACCCGGTTCGCCGATAAGAATCGGATTGTTTTTTTTGCGGCGACTTAAAATCTGACTCACGCGTTCAATTTCGACTTCGCGTCCGATAATCGGATCTAATTTACCTTCTTCAGCTAATTTCGTCACGTCTCTGCCGAAATTATCTAACACCGGCGTGCGCGATTTTGTATTGGCTTTTCTGTAACTACGCGCATCGTCGTCGTCGTAATGTTCTTCGCTGTCACTCGCTGCTTGATTCAAAATTTGAGGCGTACCGTATTGTTGTTCTTGACGCACATATTCCATTTCTTGACGAAAGGTTTCATAATCCACATAAAAATTACCGAGTAACCGCGCAATTGTACTTTCTTTTTGTTTTAAAATTGAAAGCATTAAATGTTCCGGTTGTGCTTCATCGGTTTGCGTATCACGTGCTTCGAGTACTGTGTATTTCAATACTTTTTCAGCTTGGCTGTTCAAGTTTATATTTCCGACGTTTAAGTGCGAACTTGGCCCGCTGTAACGTTCTATACTGCCTTCAACTTTCGAGCGCAAATCTTCTACATCCACTTCAAGGGAAGTGAGGACTTTAATCGGTAAACATTCTTTATCAATCAATAAGCCCAATAATAAATGTTCCGAGCCGATGTAATCATGTCCCAATCTGACAGCTTCATTTCTGCTGTGCGCCAAAATCTGTTTCACTCTTGGTGAAAATTTTTTACTATTCATATCTAAGGGTCCGTAGTTAATGACACTGATTTTAATACTTCTAAAAACAAATATCGGTAATATAAGTTTTAAAACAAAATCCGACCAACCTTTTTATAAAAAATTATAACAAATGCAGTCATCACATTTAACAACTGCTTAAAAAATAATGCCATACTTCATAACGAGTAAAACTGCGACAAATTGTCACTTTATAACAATTATTAACTGACAATAATGGACTGGAAGTAACTATATAAAGTGCGTCGGTGATAGCTAGTATATTTGTCAGAATGAATCATAAGTCCGATATATTTATAAAATAAATTAGCTTTAAGAAATTAGAAAGAAATAAGTGTTTAATTAGAAACAAAAATAAATAATTTTTTTTAATAAGTACGATTTTTTTTGATTTAGAATAATTTTTCCAAACAATTATTCTAAATCAAAAAAAATCAAGATTCGTTTTTCTTTTTTTCAACAAGTTTATTTTGCACTGCGTGAGGCACTTTACTTTCAATTTTCGTTATTTTTTTATATTCATTTAAGACGCGCTCAGTAATTTTAATATTATCAAAATCACTTTCCATGAGTTTTCTGGCATTGATTCCGATTTGTTTTACCAAGTTTGGATGTGTCATGCACAGTTCTAATTTCGCTTGAAAATCATAAGGGGTGTTTGCAATCAAAACATCTTCGCCGTCAGTTGCATGAATACCTTCCAAACCCATTGTTGTGGTGATGACGGTACGTCCCAACATCATCGCTTCCAAAATTTTTATACGAATACCGCTGCCACTGAACAGCGGTACTAAAGATATCGGATGTTGTAACATAAATTCGCGCGCATCTTCAACCTCGCCGTGAAAAATGACATTTTTACGTTTCATTTGGCGCAACCAATCCGGCGCATTGCGCCCTGCAATATGTAAGATTATGTCTTTATCATTATTAATCCAAACATTATCTAAAAACCATTTCAAACCTTCTTGATTCGGCATCCAGTCCAAAGAACCAATAAAGCCGATTGAAATATTTTTTTTAATACTTAATTCTTGTCGTTTGTAATCGTGCCTATTTAAACCTACCGGAATAGCCATAGCTTTGCCGCGATAACCGAGTAATCTAAAAATTCGCAAATCACGTTCGGTAATAGATAAAAGCAAATCGCATTTTGATAGGTTTTCCAGTTCAAATCGGCGCAATTTTTTGTTCAAATAATTCAAATACCAACGACGCGGCGGAAAATCAGTGACTTCGGCAAAACGTTTCCATATTTCATGTTCGACGTTATGCGTACGTAAAACAATTTTCGCTTTCGAATATTGGCGAATGATTGGAATGTATTGCGTTAAAAAAATGGTTTCTATTTGTACAATATCAAAATCCTCGCTTTGGAGTAATTTAATGAGTGCTTTTTCGTAGCGGTTATTGATAAAACGCGTGACATGATACGATTCTTTTTCGAAAAGATTTTTTATTGCGCCGATAGCGGTAATGTCGTTATTGATAGGAACATCAATTATTTTTTTGTAAATATCCGTAAAACTTGTCGGCAATGTCTTTATATCAACGCGATGTTTGCTCGTATTCATCGCCAACAGCGTTACTTCTGCACCTAATTTTCGGAATGATTTACTTAAACTCGTCACCGCTATTACTTCACCATCTCTGATTGGAAAAGGAAATTTTTTACAAACTTGGAGTATTTTCATACATTACTTTATAGTTTAGGCTTTGGAAAAATCTACTCACAATGCCTACTTAATAGTTTATAGTTAATTTCGTACGCATAAATTTAAAAACACTCCAACAAAAATTGAATTATTTTGGTTTAAGCGTTAGAACACTGTAAAACTTCTTCAAGACGTAAAATAAATACTTATTCACTGAACGAAGTATATTGGACTTGTTAAATTTTTGTTTTTTTTGTGTCAACGCAATACTTAACAGATTTAATACGCTAAAATATTTACAATTTTTTGTGCCGGAGGATTTTTATTTAATCGAAAAATGAAAGCAAATAATTGTGCGTTTCATTTTTAAATTTCTCAGTTTTCAACTCATGAGTATTCCCGTAAATTTAAAAATTATTCTCGCTTCTCAATCGCCGCGGCGTGCGCAACTCTTGCGTGAAAGTGGTTTCACACAAATTATTATTAAACCGACGGACATTGACGAAACTGTTCCGCCGGAAATTTCTGTGCGGAATGCGGCAGAGTATTTGGCTAGCAAAAAAGCAATGTTCGCTCAACAATTTATAACACAAAATGAAATTGTTTTAGCAGCAGATACAATAGTTATTCGCGGAAAAAAAATGTACAATAAACCGGAAAATCGGGAGCATGCTTTCCGAATCTTGCGCGAACTGTCCGGAAAAACGCATGAAGTTGTTACGGGCGTTTGTTTAATTGGGCAAGGAAAAGAAATATCTTTTTCCGAAACCACAAAAGTCAGTTTCGAAAAAATGAGTGGCGAAGAAATTGATTTTTATATCACCAACTACACACCCTTCGATAAAGCAGGTGCTTACGGCGTTCAAGAATGGATTGGTCACTGCAAAATAAATAAAATTATAGGATCGTATGCCAATGTAATGGGTCTGCCTGTACATCGAGTTTATGAAATTTTAGCTATGAGTTTTTAGCTGTGAGCTTTTAGCTTTTTTAAGAAATGCCCAAAGCTCACAGTTCAAAGCTAAATGCTATTTCATTTACTAACCGTAAAAGATTATCGTTGTCAAATGGTTTTGTGATATAATATTCTGCACCGGAATCATATCCTTTCATTTTATCATCGTTAGAACCTTTTGCTGTAAGAAAAAAAATAGGTGTGTGATCCATACTCGGTATTTGGCGAATTTGTTTGGCTGCTTCAAAACCATTCAGGTGCGGCATCATTACATCTAACACGATTATGTCCGGAAGGAAACTGTGCGTTTTTTCTATAGCATCTTTGCCGTCAACGGCACTCTCAACAATATAACCTTCTTTTTCGAATAAAAAAGTAAGCGCGATGAGTATATTTGGTTCATCATCAACTAATAATATTTTTTTGTGCTTGCGTTTAGTAGGTTTCATTTTTGCAATAAAGTAGGTTTCGTTCTATTTCGAGTCTAAAATTACAAAAATGATTTTGAATAACGATGTTTTGGTTATTGTTTTTTTAAATCTAAAATCGTAAATCCAAAATCCAAAATCCAAAATCGCAATTCTTAATTTTTAATTCTATGCTACCTCCGGCAACTCAATCGTAAAACAAGCACCGCCGGTTTTATTATTTTCTACTTTAATCACGCCTTTATGAAATTCAATGATATGCTTCGTGATATATAAACCCAAACCACTGCCTTTCGGTTTACCTAATTCCGGATTATCTAATTGCGTGAAGCGTTCAAAAATAAATTGTTTGTGCTTTGGCGAAATGCCTGTACCGTTATCGGAAATATGACAACTAATTTTCCCGTGTGATTCCGTTAAATAAATATCAATGCGACCGTTTTCGGGATTAGCAAATTTGGCGGCGTTTGACATGATGTTTATAAGCGATTGCGTAATTCTATCGCCATCACCCATCACGAAACCGGATTTTTTGTCCGGCAAAGTCACATTGCAATACGCATCTACTTTCAGTTCATCAAAATAAGGTTTCATAATATCATAACACCGCGCAACAATTGAATCGAAACGCAAACGTTCCGATTTCCAATCAATAATATTCGATTGAATTTTTTCAATATCCAAAACTTGATTAATCAAGCGCGTGATACGTTCTGTTTCGGAAACAACGATATTCAAAAATTTATCTTGTTTATCACGCGGCAAATCGGGGTTGTCGAGTAAAATTTTTGAAAATGCTTTTATCGAAGTCATCGGTGTTCGCAATTCATGGGTAACGGTGGTAATAAAATCTGCTTTGAGTTTGTCGAGATGTTTGAGTTGTTGATTGGCATCTTGCAATCGGTGCGTTAGAACTTCCAATTCTTCCGATTTTTGCGCCAAGATTTTGTTGGCTGCCACCATTTCTTGCGTTTGCCCGAGTACTTCCAGCATCTCATCTAAACTAATAGGTGCTTCTTTTACTACTGTTGAAAATAAAATACGCGCCGACGACCCGCCTAAAGCACCGGTTAAAAGCA
>JAYTNA010000794.1:0-4533 GCA_043748865.1 Saprospiraceae bacterium | reverse complement strand
AGGTCGGCTGAATGAGATTTTTTTCAACTGCTGCGCTGAAGATTTCGTCAATCAGTTTCGAGCGACCCATTGTATTATCAATATCGACATGCAATTTTTTACACACGCCGCGCAAATCAGTTTCATTCATACCCGTCACATCAATATCCGTGTATTCTCTTATCGCTTCAAACATCGGCAAGCGACGATAAGGTCCTTTAAAATCAATCAAATTTTCTCCGAAAGCAACTTTTGTATCTTTGTTGACGGCAAGTGCGATGTGTTCCAGACATTGTTCTACCATTTCCATCATCCAAAAATAATCTTTGTAGGCGACATAAATCTCGACGCTTGTAAACTCCGGATTGTGCGTTCTGTCCATACCTTCATTGCGAAACATTTTTCCGATTTCATACACGCCATCAAATCCGCCGACAATTAAACGTTTCAAATACAGTTCGTTGGCGATGCGCATATACAAAGGCATGTCCAAAGTATTGTGGTGCGTTTTAAAAGGGCGCGCCGCCGCACCGCCGTGAATGGGTTGCAAAATCGGCGTTTCTACTTCCAACCAACCGTGTCCGTCGAAAAATTCGCGCATTGAAGAAATAATTTTCGCACGTTTTACAAAAATTTCGCGCACTTGCGGATTAACCACCAAATCAACATAACGTTGACGATAGCGCATTTCAGGATCGGTAAAAGCATCAAAAATTTTTCCTTCCGCATCGCGTTTTACAACCGGTAACGGACGCAATGATTTCGAGAGCAAGGTAAACTCTTGTGCATGAACAGAAATTTCGCCCAATTTTGTTTTGAAAGCGAAACCTTTGATGCCGACAAAATCGCCGATATCTAAAAGTTTTTTTATCACCACATCCCAAAAAGAAGTATCTCCTTCCTGAGTCAATTCATCCTTACGCATATAAATTTGTATCGAACCCGATGCATCTTGAATATTCATGAACATCGCCTTACCCGCTTCGCGCTGCGCCATAATTCTGCCGGCAATCGTAATATTTTGGAAATTCAAACGGTTTTTTGTACCGTCTTCCAAAACTTCTTCAATGTAATGCGCTTTAATATCCGCCGCCTGTGCTGACACGTCAAATTTTTCTGCCGGGTAAGGATTAATGCCTAACGCGCGTATTTTTTCTAAAGACTCTCTGCGTACGATTTCCTGTTCGCTTAATGCCTGTGCCATTATTTTTATAATTTTTTTTAAAATTCACCCTCGACGCTGATTTGAACCGCATCGAGGGTAATTATTTTAATTTCGGTGCAAATGTAATTTATTTCTGAAGCGATTAACAGCTTGAATAAAAAAAAGTTTATAAAAGTAATGATTGATTTGATTTCCTTAAAAATCGAAAATTGCTTAAAAATGAATTTTTAAGCAATTTTTATATCTTTGTTCCTGTAAATAAGTTCGATTAAAAAAAATGAAAAAGATAGAAAGACTTTGGAAGTTCATATCATTTTCCGACAATTGGCTGAATGCTGACACTTCGGTTTTAGACGATATTGCACCTTCTTGGTTTGCGCGTAGAGAAAAACTTATCTTAAACTCACGCGATTACGCAGAATTTTTGACAAGACTGAAAAGAAAACACGCGATAGAAACGGGCATCGTTGAAAGAATGTATGATATAGATAAAGGTGTGACAGAAACTTTAATTAAAGAAGGATTTCTATCAGCTTTAATTAGTCACGGAGATACAAACATTGAAAAAAATACGCTTTTAAAACATCTTCAAGATCATTTAAACGCCGTTGATTTTGTTTTTGACGTTGTGAAAGAAAATCGCCCATTGACAAAAGGTTTTGTTTTTGAATTACATCAGTTGACTACAAGGCATCAAGAATTTGCGGAAGGACGCGATCAATTTGGTAATAAAACGAAAATTGGACTCATAAAAGGTCGTTTTAAAGAGAGAGAAAACAATCCGACACGAGAAGACGGCACTGTAATTATGTATTGTCCACCCGAACATGTTGATGCGGAAATGGATAAATTAATCAAAATTTACAACGATTTAGAGGTGAAAAAAATTCATCCGTTAATCATTGCTGCATGGGTTCATCATGCTTTCACAACCATTCATCCTTTTCAAGACGGTAACGGTCGCGTTGTAAGATTGATTGTGAGTTTAATTATGATAAAACATAATTATTTTCTGTTAACGGTTTTAAGAGAAGAAGCCAAAATAAAATATATAGATGCTTTGGAAAAAGCGGATGCCGGAGAATCGCAAAAACTCATCACTTACTTTGCGGAAATTGAACGCAGGAATATTGAAGAAGCACTCAATATCAGAGAAGTTTCGAGTACTTCATTGGATGAAGTTACACGTATTTTCAAAGAGAAAATTTTGAAAAAACAATTAAACGATCGTGAAGTAGAGGAAAAAGAAAAGGCTTTAAATGAAGGTGTGAAGCAAATACTGCTCATTTGCAATAAATTTTTAAATGAGTTTAAAGAAAAAATTCAAGAAATATTTTCTGATACTGTCGTATTTGATGTATATAATGTGCTAAACGAACAAGAGATTGAACTTGAATTTTATCCATTAATCAATATATTGATTGGACATTCTCAATCTAATCCTAATTTACCTAAAACGTATTGTGCGTTTGAAATAAACTTAAATAGCGATAAAAGATACACACTTTTAATAACTTTATCTAAATATGGATATGACAATAGTGCAATTGAAATAAACTATTTGCTTATAAATCCCGGATTTAACTGGTTTATACAAGAATTGATACAATCAATAAATATTGAACCGCACATCATTTCCATTGAAGATAATATAAAACCAAAAGAAAAAAATATCCATTTATATCTTGAGAATGTACTTACTGCTGTACTTGCACAAATTGCAAGTGAGATTTAAGTAACGTTTTTAAAATAGAAAAGGCTCCGAAAATTTTTTTTCGGAGCCTTTTCTATTTAATTTATCATTCATTATTTAAACAAACTATCATAATCACTCGCCGGTCTGATTTCTGTTTTTGGTAGCGGCGTGATTTCCATTTTATCAGCCGGATTTAATTTACCGCCGCTCAACAACAACGGACTGTGTTTTTCCCATTCTTCCAACATTTTCATACCTTCTTCTTCAAATACGCCGTTTTGCAAATCAATAGATTTCATCACGTTCGATGACATATCCATAAAGCGTTCCATCTCGCCGACTTTACTCGCCACATCGTTATTGATATTGTCGAGTGCCATATCAAACATGGCGCGTTTGTCGGGATCGCCGCTCAAAACATTCATTGCAGAGCGCATTGCGCTGTGGCTTGTACGAATGGCTTGACGTTCTTGTTCTTTTACTTTTACTTGGTCGCGTGTATCTTCCAACAAAATGCCGGAATTTTCATACATTTTATTGAGAATGCGTTCAAGTAAATCAATTTTTTTTGCCAATACGTCATATTTTTCATTGCTTTCTTGTAAACGCGCCGCTTTGCGTGTAAATAAAACGATTTGCGGGTCTTGTCCTTGTTTTTTTGCTTGGTCAGCAAGCCGCATATTTGAATCAATTTCTTTTTGATTCGACTCCATTAGTTGCGTCAATTGTCGGCGTTGTCCTTTCAGAATACCGATTTGTTTACTCATTTTTCCGAGATTGTCTTGCAAACTGTCTACATAACTTTTCAAAATACCAATCGGATCTATTTGTACAAACATTCCGGTAATAGAGCGCATAATACTTTTGTAACTGAACCAAAGCAAATTTCTGAAACGCGGATCCAAAACGACAAATATGAATGCTGCTAAAGCTGCGAGTAATAAAGCCAAGTACAAAGTATTTTCAGCGAGCTTAATGAGCGTCGGTAAAAACTTGTATAAAAAATAACTGCCTGTACCAAAAATGCCGAGCATAAAAATTGTTCCGGTAACGCCTTCCGGACGTTGCCAAAATGTTTTTGGTTTGTAATCTACGGTCGGTATTGAAACCGGTGTTATATTAGCCATGATAATAGTTGTTAGTTGTTAGTTGTTAATTATTGGTTTAAAATTTGTTTGAACCATACTTCTCAAGATTAACCATTATTTCAAGATTGTGATACAAGAATCTTACTCATCTTACAATCTTGAAAATCATGGATTAACCTACAATACTAAATTATGCTTCAAAATTATAAACTCACAAACGAATAAACAATTAAAAACGGATTTTTAGTTCGACTATTTTCATACTCTTTCGACAAACGTTGAAGTTTGAACGTCGAATGGAAATTTGAGTTATCTAAATTTTATAATTACCCGCGATTTCCGGAAAAAAAATCGCGCAAAAAAACTTTTGCGCGATTTTTATCTTCATAACTTATAACCCATAACTTATAACCCATAACCTTAAAAAGAATATCCCACATGAAACTCATGCGAAGTACCGGTATAAGCACCGTAAGTTTGAAGCGGCATATCGAAACTGTAACCTAATTTAAAATTATTTGCCCAACCGTTACCTTTGCCGAGAAACAAACCCGTTTCCGCATGAACTGTTCCGCTTGTTGATGCGCCGGTGCCGACATAAAATG
>JAYTNA010000793.1:0-1791 GCA_043748865.1 Saprospiraceae bacterium | reverse complement strand
AACGAATCACCTTCAACAATTCGCGCCACTTTACCTGCGACTTGTGCCGGCGTTTTTTCTAAATTAAGTGTGAGTTTAAACGGTGCTTGTTCACCTTCTTTTAAATGTTTTGCTAATTTATAAGCACTCCAATTGGGTTTTATTTTGAAACGACCGGTGCGTACATTCTTCAAACCCATCCAACTCGACCATTGCTTGAAACCAAAAGCATTTGATAAAAAACCTTGATTTTCTAATTGTTGTGAAGCATCTTCAATCGGTAAAGGGGCGTTAAATTTGACAATATCATTATTCAATGTTTCCGGCACCACCGACAGAAACAAAAAAAAATAAGCAAAACCTCCAAATAAACCGAGACTTAAAAAAGCCGGATAAAATCTATTTAGTTTAATCATTTAGTTGCGTATTCAATGGCTAACCAACACATAAATAATGAAAAATCAAGAATGAACTACCGACAACGAACAATTTTGTAAAATAATAATTACTAATAATTTTCACAAAATTAAAACATCATTAATTTTCATTCGTCAACTTAGAGTTTTAAAACGGTTGATTGGTATTTTTATTATAGTTTTCAATCCTTGTTGAATTTTGCAGAGACACCGGACAATAGAAAAAAATAAAATAATTGTTCATTATTTATACGTGCATGCCTTCCCGTTTTGCTAAATATGTTTGTAAAATTTCTTTAAACCCTTTATTAATGTCGCAAGGTACGTAATCAATTTTAAACTGTAAACATCTTTCTTTAAGTGCGTCCACATATTTATTTATCTGGTCCGTATAAAACGATTTCACTTGGTGCGGTTGTAAACGTACTTTTTCACCGGTTTCTAAGTCCACAAAAATAGTTGGTTTGTTATCGAAAGCAAAATCTAATTCTTTAGCTTCATCTATCACATGAAACAAAACGACTTCGTGTTTATTATATTTCAAATGTTGAAGTGCTGAAAAAAGTGCTTCTTGATCATTACCGTCATCAAACATATCCGAAAAAATACAAACTAGTGACCGACGATGAATATTTTCCGCAATTTCATGCAAAGCATTGACCGTTGCTGTCGGACGATTTAAAACATTTTCATCGTTGATATATTTTTCGAGAATGCCGAGCAAATAACGATAGTGCGTCATCGAAGATTTTGTACCGGTATGTTCATGCACCATAGTGTCGAAAACGCTTAAACCGAATGCATCGCGTTGTTTCATCAAAATATTCATCAGTGACGCGGCGGCTAACGCCGCAAAACCGATTTTCTTTTTCGCAATTTTTTCATTGTACGGAAAATACATCGAACCGGAAACATCCAAAACTATTTGACACCTCAAATTGGTTTCTTCTTCATAACGTTTCGTAAAAAGTTTTTCCGTGCGTCCAAACACGCGCCAATCAATATTGCGCGTACTCTCACCTTGATTATATAATCGGTGTTCCGCAAATTCGACGGAAAAACCGTGAAACGGCGATTTGTGCAAACCAATAATAAAACCTTCGACGACTTGTTTCGCCAAAAGTTCTAAATTGCCAATATCTTTAATGTCGTAGTTATCGAGTAATTGCATTTAATGATTTTGGATTTTGGATTTTGGATTTTGGATTTTGGATTTTAGATTTCCAAATCTTAAATGTTGATACGCAGCTGTGAAATAACCTAAACGGTTTTAGTAGTGGTTGTGTTGCATTATTCATCAAAATCCCTTGCATTCAAATAAAAAATTAGTTTAAATTTGATTGCAGGGTCTTATTTGAAAAAATAAAAATTATTTTTCTGCACTCAAAATATTAAT
>JAYTNA010000792.1:0-9164 GCA_043748865.1 Saprospiraceae bacterium | reverse complement strand
TGTAAATATAAATTATGACTATTTAACACTCGAATCTATTGTCCATTGCCCATCTTCCATTGTCTATTGTCAGTAAGTCCAACTAATCATTCATTCGTTGCTTCAACTACTTTTCTTATAAATCGGAAACCAACGGATAGTTCTATTGAAATGTTTCTAATATCTTGTTGTTGCACATCTACATTTACTCTTTGAAATGGATCATAAGCCGTAAATGGCGGTCGAAAATATTGTTTTGAAATATCCGGATGCACACTCAATTCAACAAACCCGCCCACTAATTCACTGAACGGAAATTCGTAACCGCCTGCAACAGAAACACCATAGTTAAATTTATTCACAAAATTTGCCACCGGCGACGAATACGCATAAGCAACGTATAGTGGCGGCAATTGCAAATTTGTACTCACCGTATATTCAGCGCGTAAACCGATGCTGTAATAGGCGTGTTCACTGCCCAAAACACCGCGTCGCTTTGCGCCAATTTGCAGTGAAACGTTATTAAATTGAAACTCTTGTGTATAAGCAGGTATATTTATAGGATTACCTGAAACATCATATCCGGATGAATTTTGAAAACGAAATGCACTACCACGCACATGATAACCCAATTGTGCATAGAGTACCGAAGTGGTATCACGTCCTAATGTTTCAATAAAAGCTGCTCCGTGATATTTAAACAACAAACTATTATTGTAAGTAGCACCGCTGTTCCAACTTTGTTGACCGATACTTAATCCGCCTTTAACACCAAATGCAAAACTACTTTGGCTATACGTAGTCGTTTGATTTAAAATAATTAGGAAAATAAAGAGTAAAAAGTTTTTTTTCATTGTTTATGCGTTATGTGACATTTGTTATCGGTTTCTGAATGAAAATTTTCAGAAACCGATAACAAATAACACCTACTTAATCCTAATCGTTTGTCCGACTTTTAAAGTATTATCGGGCAAATTATTTAATGCTTTTAACCTCTCAACAGTTGTGCCGAATTGTTTAGAAATGCGCCACAATGTTTCACCCGGTTTTACAATATAAGAATTGCTCGACGGAACAGGCATGGGTTTAGGTAAACCTGCCGGTGGTTTTGGCGTTGTTGCAGGTGTTGTTGGTTTCGGTAAAGGTTTCGGAAGTGGTTTATACGACGGATAAGTAGTCGTTGATGATTCTGAATTTATGCCGGTTGTAGTTGTTGACGATGAGGGATAGCTGACCGAAGAAGAATTATCTGTGGGATAAGAAACTGTTCCCGAACTCGGATACGTCGTTGTCGTTGTCGGATAAGAACCGGTACTTGAACTCGGATACGTCGTTGTCGGATAAGAACCGGTACTTGAACTCGGATACGTCGTTGTCGTTGTCGGGTACGTTGTTGTCGGATATGAAGTTGTACCGGACGACACCTCAGTTGAAGGATAATAATTGGGTTGTGACGGTACTGTATTATTCGACGGATAATTATTCGGTTGTGTTTGCGGATAATTATTCGGAGAAGTAGTTGTACCACTTGGAGTCACATCAAAACCGCCATCATTCGGATTTGTCGGTCTGCCGTTATTGTTCGTTATAACATTATTGTATTGAACGCGATTGCAATTTGCCCATTCACCGAAAGTGTCGCGCAAAGCCGGACGTTGTACTCTTTCGAACCAACCTCTGCGCAAACTGATTTGCGAGCCGACACGTGGTTGTTCACCCTCCACTAAATGATTTCTGTCTAATAATTTAGCTAAACTGACACCGAATTTTTGTGCCACATCAAACATCGTTTCACATTGTTGAACGCGATACCACTTTATTTCATTACTAAATCCGCGTTTTTTTTGCGTATAAAGCATGGTACCGTCCGCCAAAGGTTTTGTCGCATCAATCATACCATCATTATAATCCAATATACTACTCAAACGCATATCGTTGCGTGCAGCGATTTGTTCTAAAGTCATTCCGCCGAAAGCGCGTATAAATTTAACGTTGTTATTGTTGCCGTCAGTTGCCATGCCGGGGGCATAACCGTTCGGATTGTTATTAGTTGCCGGAAAACCGTTAGGATAATTCGGATTGTATGGTTGCAAATTTGTTGGTACTTGCGGATTATTCGGATTATTATTGGCGTAAGGATTATTATTTGCCGGCGGATTATATCCCGGCGAACCGTTATTCATGCTACCGTTATTCGGATATGGATTTATAGTTCCGTTATTCATGCTACCGTTATTCGGATATGGATTTATAGTTCCGTTATTAACCACAGTTCCGTTGTTCGTATTCGCAGGCATTTGCCCGGCAACGATTAAATCGTATTGATGTAGTTGATAATCTTCAATCAATTTGATGAGTTGACTACCATATTCCGAATTAGTAGAATAACCTGAACGCGATAAACCTACTGACCAACCTTCATAATCGGTGGGTTGCAATTGAAATAAAGAACCGTAACGATTCACTTTACGCGGGTCACGCAAAAATTCCGTGTGCGCCAAATAAGATTCTTGTGCATTTGAATATTTTCTGAAGCAAGATGGCGTAAGATTTCCGAAAGCATCTTTGTCATCATCTTTTTTAAAATAAGTCGGACCATTCCAATCACCGCCCGGGCATTTAATGCCGAAGTGATTGTTGGCTAAAATAGCTAAATCCGAGCGTCCTGCACCGGATTCCAACAAACCCTGCGCCAAAGTTACACTCGCCGGAATACCGGCGCGTGCTTGCTCTTGCATAGCAATGTTTCTGAATTGATCAACATAATTGATCATGGCTTGTTGATTCGAAGTTGATTTGGTGCTGTAATCAGTCGGTACTTTTCTTGCGTTTGAGCCTTTTTGAAAAATACCGCAAGATGATAAGCCTAATACGGCTATCAAGAGTGTTGCTAAAGGAAGTTGTTTTAACATTACAGGTTTCATAGCGAAGAAATCGCTTTAATAGTTAAGAAATTAGATGTATTTCAATTTCAAGGACTGCGAAATAAATAAGTGCCGGAATAGGCTTAATTATTTTCTGTCGGAATGATTATCTTTTACGATGAATATGGGGAATATTTAACGAAAAAAATAGACATTATTACGGCAAAAAAATAAGTAGAGTTTGGAATTTTATTTACTTCGCGGTACTTTAAGTACGTTTGTCATGCCAAAGATAAATTTATTTTAGGAAAATATTTATTTTAAAACATCTCCAACTGATAAAATTATATTTTTTTGTGATTTTTGGTATTAATTAAACTTATTTTCGTTACTTTTTATTTTAAAACCATGTAATTTATTCTATTGTCGATAATGCTATTTGAAATTTATTGGTGTGTTTGAAAAAAACTAAAAAATGCCCTTCTACAAAAACGAAAGAATACAACTTTATTTTTTCTTTTTCGCCATCACGGTAGCAATTTACAGCATCACTTATAAAGCCGGATTCACGACTGATTTTATGGGTTGGTTACACAACTTCGATAATTATTCTTTCTCTGAGGTCATTAACAGCGAACCGAACCACATCAAAAGTTTTTACCAATTCACCCATTTGTTGATGTACGGGATGACTTTTTTATTTCGCTTATTGGGGTTGCCTTGGTTTATTTTGTTTTCGTGTTTGTTTGCGTTTAATGCCTATTTTGTTTTTATGATTTTCAATAAAATCATAGAGGATGTTGGGTTTGAAAAAAATTTTATGGTGCCGTTGTTCGGCGTTTTATTTTTCATGCTCTCGCCGTATCAAGCAGAAGTGATGGTTTGGCGTGCGTCATTTCATTATCTGACCGCTTTTGCAATGATGTTAAGTGTTGTTCGATTGGCTTTAGCATATACCGAAAATCCGAAACCGAAATATGTTTATTGGGCAATCTTTATTTTTGCTTGTTCGTGTTTTTCTTTAGAATATTTTCTTTTTACGCCTTTTGTCGTGCTTATTTTTTTAGGTTTTAATCATTTAACGCAAAAGAACAAACTAATTAACCAATCAACAAATCAACTAACTAACAAACCAACTAACCAACTAACCGGCAGTATTTATTATTTTGTCGGTATTCCTTTGGCTTTTGACGCGCTTTATTTTTCAGTTCATCATGCCATAACAGGAAAATGGTTCGCACATGGCAGAGACGCAACGAATCTTGGCATTTTTTCCGTGCAGAGTTTTTCGACTTACGGAAAGTATTTTGTGAAAGAACTTTTTTTCGTCCGATATTTAAAACTTGAAACAAAAGAAAAATTTTTTGCTTTTATTGATATGCCTTATATCAGTTTGTTTATTTTGTTTATCGGTATAGGTATCATCGTTTGGGGTGTATTTAATTTCACTAAAACATCCGCATATAGCAAATTAATTTTTCTAAATCTGGCTTTATTTTCTTTGCTGTTAGTACCGGTGCTATCCATTTTTTTTTCTTGGATTTTACTTTCCGAAAACGACAGATACTGTTATATACCTTCCGCATTTTTATTCATGGCTTTCGCGATTGCATTATCGCGTTTACCGAAAATTATTTTTTATGCGGTATCAATCGCCTATCTTCTATTTTCGAGTTATTTATTGATAAAAACGAATCGTATTTGGTGGAAATCGGAAAAAATTGTTTCGAATATTTCAAAATCATTTAACTCTTGGGAGGCAGAAGAAGTTTATATACTCAATGCACCCGACAATTATTCCGGCGTTCCGATGTTTCGCATGAATAACGACACCTCCGGTGTTGTCGAAGCGGCAGAAGTTTATCAAAAAAGAAAATTTAAGGGCAGAGCAATTGATGTGCTGCAATATAATATAACATCACCGACAGACGGCGTTTCAGTTCAAAAAATTTCGCAAGATACTTTCGTTGTTACACTTAATCAATGGGGAAATTGGTGGTGGAAATACGGAATCGGCTGCGGCGATTACGAAACTGCGGATTATAAAGTAAAAATTGATAACGCTTGCGGCAGATGTTACACTTTAGTTATGAAAAAGAGAAAATCCGGTCGCGTTTTTCTCTATCAAACCGGAAATGAATTAATAGAAATAAAATAAGTGAACGTATGAAACAATACATCTCAAATATCGCTTTGGTTGTTAACGATTACGATGAAGCCATTGAATTTTATACAAAAAAATTGCGATTTATTTTAAAAGAAGACACAGTTCTCAATGAAAAAAAACGTTGGGTAGTGGTACAACCAAAAGGTGCGCCGGATAACTGCTGTATTTTATTAGCGAAAGCAGACGGTGCTAGACAAAAACAATTTATCGGTAATCAAACAGGCGGTCGTGTCTTTTTATTTTTACATACCGATGATTTTTGGCGCGATTACAACGATATGGGTTCTATAGGCATTCATTTCGTCAGAAAACCAAGTGAAGAAATTTATGGAACAGTCGCAGTTTTTGAAGATTTATATGGTAATTTGTGGGATTTGATACAATTGAAAAGTGAAAATTAAAATAAATTGCCTGTTGATTGTAAGTTATTATCGTTCATTAAATTTGTTGCGTAATTTTGTCGAGAAATTCTAAAGGATAATATGATAATTGAAAAAAAACTGAACAGAAAGATCCCACCGGCGATTCATGAAGTGCGCGATATAAAAATGCCTTTACCGGTTTTGCATCGACTCGATAACGGTATTCCGGTATACGAAACGCAACTCGGCACGCAGGAAATCATGAAAATAGATATTGTTTTTTTGTGCGGAAGACCTGAAGAAGCAAAACGATTGACTTCTCGCGCTGTGTCGCGTTTGTTAAGAGAAGGAACGACGACACGCAATGCTTTTCAAATTGCTGATGATATTGAATTTTTTGCCGGCACTTTACAAACACCTGTACATCTTGATACCGTTAATATCGGCATGTATTGCATGACAAAACATTTTGCGTCGCTGCTTCCGATTTTGTCGGAAATGATTCACGAACCGACTTATCCGGAAAAAGAATTGCGCACTTGGGCGAATAATAATATTGAGCGACTGAAAATAGAACTCACCAAAAACGAAACACTTGCGTATCGAAAAATTACGGAAACAATTTTCGGACCGCAAACGGCATACGGCTATTCGTCAACCCTCGATGATTATAAGGCTTTGTCGCGCCAAGATGTGTTGGATTATCACGATAAAAATTTCGCAACCGACAATTGTATCATTTTTTTAAGCGGCAAAACAACGCCGGCGCATTTCGCTTTAGTCAATAAATTTTTCGGTCAATCGTCTGAGAAAAAAAGTGGAGCTATTATTCAACCATATTCCGATTTGACAACGATACCGCAAAAAATAAAAATAAAAAATCCTGATACCTTACAAGCTGCTATCAGAATCGGCAAACGCATCGGCAACAGAAAAAGCAATCCGGAATATTACGGTTTCATGATACTGAACACAATTCTCGGCGGTTATTTCGGTTCTCGTTTGATGACAAATATTCGAGAAGAAAAAGGTTACACTTACAACATTTATTCTTCGACAGATATTTATAAAAACGACGGCTATTTTTATATCAGTTCGGAAGTGGGCAATAAATTTGTCAACAAAGCTATAAAAGAAATTTATATCGAAATGGATCGTTTACAAAATGAATTGGTGAGTGACGAAGAGTTAAAAATGGTGAGAAATTATATGCTCGGCAATTCGTTAAACATGGTGGACGGTCCGTTTGCCGTTGGCGAAGTTGTTCGTGGCTGTGTTTTGGACGACGTGCCGTTCAGTGTTTTTGATGATTTTATTCAAACAGTACAATCTATTACGCCTGAAGACATACGTCTGCTCGCGCAAAAGTATTTTAATCGCGCGGATATGACGGAAGTTATAGCGGGCGTTTAAAAAATGAATAATGAACAATTATGATAATTGAAATAATTTGTAATTGGTAATTCGTAATTTCTAATTGAAATGATAGTAAAAGATCTGCTTTATATTGTTCTCTTAATTTTTTTATACCGCGCTTTCTTTCGTCCGAAAGTTGTTGTGGAGCATCGCCATTTTTATAATAAAAAAACGGATACGGATAAAAAAACAAAACCGAAAATTGAAGATTATACCGATTATGAGGAAATAAAATAATTTCGATTTTCTTTTTTTTTATTTGAAAATTCTTTGTGAAAATTCTTTGTGAAAAAATAAATCAGCGCAAAAAATATTTTCTTTGCGCGGATTTATTTTTTTCATTTCAAAATGCAAAATCCAAAAATGTTTTTATATACCGACGAACATCTCTTCATCGCGAATAAACCGGCAACGCTACCGACTCAAGACGATAAAACCGGCGATACATCGCTGCATGAACTATTGGAAAACGAAACCGGAAAAAAATTGTGGCTCATTAACAGAATTGACAGACCGGTGAGTGGGATTGTTCTTTTTTCAACTTCGTCGGAAGTTGCGGCAATTGTTTCTAAACAAATTGCTGATAATAAAATCTCAAAAACTTATTTGGCGGTCGTTGAAAATGCACCACCAAAGGAAAGCGACACAATTGTTCATTATCTTTCTCAAAACGGAAAAATACATAAAAGTTTTACTAATACTGAAAATCGTGCTTTCACGCAACGTGCAGAACTTTCCTATAAATTAATCGGACAAAGCGATAAATATTTTTTGTTGGAAATCAAATTACATACCGGACGTTTTCATCAAATTCGCGCACAACTTTCCGCTATCGGTTGTCCGGTAAAAGGCGATGTAAAATACGGTGCGCGACGGAGTAATAAAGATCGTTCCATACATTTACATGCGCATACTTGTTCGTTCGAACATTTTCTCACACGCGAAAAAATAAATATCATCGCTCCGCTACCCGATGAAGTTCTTTGGAATTACTTTAATAATGAACAATGAATAAAGAACAATAAACTGATGTAAAGCAATATTATTCTTTGTTCATTATTCATTGTTCATTATTATTCATCCTTCATCCGGTTTTAAATCCAATTTAAAAGCTAAATCTTTTACTAAGGGATTTACTTTCATCATCAATTTTAGTTTTTCGCGCGGAGAAAGATATTTTCTGATTTGAGACACAGGTTCGTTTTCAACTTGCGGTGCGAGCGCGATATTAATTTGAACTTCAAGTAATAAACCCGGCTCACTTAAATCGAATCGCAAAAAATCGGAGAGACGCGATTCGGATATAATCATACCCTTGTACAATTCCGTGCCGGTGTGCGCTATTACTTTTTTATCTTCCAAAACCAATTCAGCGTGCAACATTGCCGCTTTTGTTGACGGCGATTCGTGGGATTCAGCATATTTATTCCAAGTTTCGCGCAAATTTTCGACATTCAATCGAGAAACTGTATTAGCAATCAAACGTTCTTCTTCTTCTATCATCGCCGCAATTGCTTCAATGGAACCGATGCGTGAAGAACTCAAAACACTTATCGGCATCATTGAAATTGTTGCAGCCGGTTTCAAACCTTCATCATGAGAAGGTGCAGAACCTGCATTATTTTCCGGCGCATTGCCTTTTTTTTCTTGTCTTGGCGTTGCGTTTATAGTTTTAGACGTTGTCGTTGAATTATAAACCGGCGGATTTTCGCCGGCAAGTGTCGGATTGTTTTTTTGTTTCGCCGGCTCAGATTTTTTAATGTCATTCTCTTCTTTCGCACCGTCCACTACTCTATTAATGTACAACATTTTTATGAGTGCCATCTCTACGTGCAAACGTTTTTGTCGTGCTTGTTTGTAGTTGATGTCACATTCGTTGCACAAATTCAATGCAGTGAGTAAAAAAGATACAGGCGTGAGTTGTGCTTGTTGCATGTAACGTTTTTTCAATGCTGCACCGCCTTCGAGCAACGGCATCGTTTGTGCATCTTTTACGACCAATAATTGTCTGAAATGTTCTGCTAAACCATTGATGAAAATATCGCCTTCAAAACCTTTTTTTAGAATATCATCAAACACATTCAGCACAGTCGGCAAATCTTCTGATAATAGCGCGTCGGTAATTTTGAAAAAATAATCATAATCCAATAAATTCAAATTCTCAACGACATCGGCGTACAAAATTTTTTTATCATCGGAAACGGAACTGAGTCTGTCAAAAATAGACAACGCATCACGCAAAGAACCGTCTGCTTTTTGTGCAATAATGTAAAGCGCGTCGTTATCTGCTTTTATATTTTCGGCATTGCAAATTTTTTGTAAATGCGCAACGATATCGGGTACTTGAATGCGTCGAAAATCAAAAATCTGGCAGCG
>JAYTNA010000791.1:0-1359 GCA_043748865.1 Saprospiraceae bacterium | reverse complement strand
AACAACTGCCAAGCAATCGTTGGTGTTTCGCCGGCATCAATCCGCGTTTGCAGCATGGCGATAACTACAAATGATAAAGCAGTAAAAACAAAACCGGTACCGATGCGACGTAATGGTGTAGTTTTTATGCCGGCTTTATCTAAAGTCGGATAAATGAAGTAAGAAAAAACGGGAATGAATGCTAAAATAAGAACGGCATTCACGGCACTGATTTGTTCCGCTTGCCAAGCTATACCGGCGAAATTCAAATTACATTTTGTCGCTTGTATTACCCATTCGGATTGATTTTGATCCCATAATGCCCAGAAAACGGGAATAAATGCGAATACCGACAAAACATTCCACACAGATTTAATGCCTTCAATTGTTTCCGGTCCGTATTCTTCCTCTGCTGCTTTGAAGCCACCATTTGTAAGCGCGTATAAACTGATGCCGATAAAATTTCCGGGTTTTGCAAACCATTGTTTTTTGAAAACAAATGCAAGCACCAACACCAATGCCAACCAAGATATAAGTACGAGACCGATTGTTCCGTCTTTTTTATTCAGTATCATCCAATAAACATAACTTACGACTAAAGAAACAAAAGCTGTTAAAAAAATAATGAGTTTGTCATTATTTAATTGCACTTTAGGCATTACGCGTACATATCGATTTCTGCCGGCATAAAAAAACCCGAGTGCAATGAGCATGGCAATTGCCGGAACACCGAAAGCAACGGACGGACCAAAGTGTGCATTTAAATAGGGAATTAAAAGAATAGACAAAGTTGAACCGGCATTAATGGAAATATAAAAAAGTGAAAATGCCTTTGTAATAAGATGTTGATTAGAAGCATCGAATTGATCGCCGACGTTAGCAGAAACGCAAGGTTTTATACCGCCGGCACCAAGTGCAATGAGCATCAACGCACCGAGAAATAAAGGTTCGTTATTCGTCGTCAAAGCTAACGTTATACTGCCGATGCAATAAACGATGGAGAGAATAAGAATAGTTTTGTATTTTCCCCAAAACCAATCTGCTATCATACCACCAAATAACGGCAACAGATATGACATAGCGACGAAGTCATGTGTTTTTTCGTTAGCAATATCTTCTGCAAGATGGTGATCGCCGTTAGCAACTTTCAAATAAAATTGCGAGACTAAAAAAGTAACGAGTATGGCACGCAAACCATAATAATTAAAACGTTCTGCTGCTTCATTGCCGACGATGTATGGAATCGCGGAAGGCATTGTGTCAGACTTTACGACAATCGGTTTTATTGTATCTGCCGGTGATTGAGACATAATTTAGTTAATAGTTAATTACAGTCGGTTGGTCGGTTAGTCGGTTGGTCGGTTAGTCTAAACGTCTAAA
>JAYTNA010000790.1:0-3165 GCA_043748865.1 Saprospiraceae bacterium | reverse complement strand
AAAATAATTCTCTCTTCGATTTTTATTTTTATTTTCTTTTCTTGTGAAGCGCAAATTATTCTAATTGACCAATCTAAAAAATTATGCGACGGCGATTCCGTAATTATAAATGTATTCAATGCCTATCCAAACTATAAATGGTCTACCGGAGAATCTACTTCGCAAATAAAAATAAAACATGAAGGTACTTACAGTGTAACTGTTACAGATGTTGACGAAAAAAATTTTACCGGCAGTATCGTAGTTCCTTTTTATTCAAATCCGCCGCCGCCAATTATTCAAGGCACTGCATTTATTTGTCCGAACGGTTTTACAACGCTTTTTGTTGACGATATTTATGCCGATGTGCATTGGTCAAACGGTATTTCAGGTTTACAAAATACTATCAATGTACCCGGAAATTATGCGGTGACGGTTACCGATCTAAATGGCTGTATGTCAACAAGTACAGATACAGTTCGTTCAGGCAATGTTTTTCCGTCAAAATTACCGCGCAGTATTACGCTTTGCGAAAAAGATTCGATTGTTTTAGATGCTACTGTTTCCGGTGCATTAAATTATTATTGGAACACGGACGATACGACGGCTTCTATTACTGTGCGCGATTCGGGTATGTACAATGTTTTCATCCGTAACGGACAGTGTGTTTCTTATGATACGACTTTTGTAAATGCTGTGCCTTCACCACATTATACGCTTGGAAACGACACAAGTATTTGTGCCAACGATACAATAATATTACGTATTCCGAAAAACGATTCGTATTATTATCAATGGCAAAATAACGCGCACGATACGTTTTTTGTCGTTAAAGATTCCGGATTATATATTCTACGCGTTTCATTGGGCAGTTGCGATACGACTTTACGCAAACACGTCAGCGTTTTTAATTACCAAAGTAAAATACCCATTTTAGATACGTCGGTGTGCAGTGTACCTTTTCGAATTATAACCAAAATCCCGGATGTACGTGCTTATAAATGGTTTAACGGCAGCACTAATACTTTTCTTGATGTTACTCAATCCGGAAAATACAATCTCCTCGCCTACAATAAAAAATGTTATACTGATGTAAATTATGTCGTCACCGTACTCGATACACCAAAAATAGATTTAGGTCCGGATACAATCGTGTGCGTTTCAAACAGTCCGCCGAATTATACTTTAAAATACAATCCGATTCTGAATACGTCTTATTTATGGAGTACAGGTGAAACTGCGCAGAGCATCAATGTCAATTTTTCAGGTCTATATTATTTATTCGCCGGCAATAAATGCGGCAGAAGTAAAACTTCTGTGAACGTCAAATTTGATTATTGCGATTATGTTTTTATACCAAATGCTTTTTCTCCAAACGATGACGGCAATAATGATGTACTGCAATTGTATCCGACGTATAATGTAGAAAAAATAATTCAATTTCAAATTTATAACCGTTTTGGCGTTTTGGTTTTTGATGCGGGTAGTTTTGATGTCATTGACGCACCGCAACACGCTTGGACCGGCAAGCTTAATTCAGGTTTTTTTCCGAATGATGTTTATATTTATCAACTTTTATTTCAAACGCGTGAAGGGAAAATTTATCAAGAGAAGGGAGATATTACACTGTTGAAGTGATCAATATGCGTCGTTCAGTTTTATAATTTCGACAAAGTTACGCTTTAACTTGAATTTAACAGACACTGAGATTACTAAAAGAAATTTGTAACGTCCAAACAACGTTAAACAATTTTAAGAAGTTGACTGTTTCTTCTATATAATTTAATGGTATCGAAAAATGAAAAAATTATCAATTGTTGCTGTTTGTGTTTTATTTTTATCAAATATCGTGTTTACACAACCGACAACGGCATCAAAAACGAGTGCGAACGACCCGAAAGCTAAAATACTTTTAGATAAAGTTAAAAAATTGTACGAAAGTTATACAGGTTTGGAAACAAATTTTGAATTATCTTTTAAACAAGCAGAGCAAAAAAAAGACGACGTACAAAAAGGTAAATTATATCAACAAGGAAATAAATACCGCGCCGAAGTGGGCAAACAACTTTTTATTTCTGACGGACAAACTATTTGGCAGAAATTAGACAATACTGTCATTATAAAAAAAGCATCCAGCACGAGTTCAACTTCACCTGAATTACTCTCACCTCGTGATTTGATAAAAATTTACGAAAGTAAAGATTACACTTATGCCATTCAAGACGAAACTGCTGAAGGTTGGAGTAAAAAAGCAACAATTATTATTTTCAAACCCAATAACAGACGCAACGAGTTTACACAAATTCGTATAGCGATTGACCAAAAAGCAAATCAAGTCGTGAGTCTGACAGCTTTCGGGAGAGATCAATCGCGCATGAAATTATCTATGGATGCGCCGATTGTCAATAAAACTTATCCGATAACTTATTTTACGTTCGATAAAACTAAGTATCCGAATATACAAGTGGAGGATATGCGAGAGAATTAAAAATTAAGAATTAAGAATTTTTTAAATTTTTTTAGTATTTAATTCTTAATTCTCAATTCTTAATTCTTACATTTGCTCCGATGAAAAAAATTATCCTGTCATTTTCTTTGTTAGCATTGCTTCTTTATAATGCTTTCGGATATTATGTGTTGTTCGCTTATGAACAACAACAGGTGCGTTCATTGTGCGTATCGCAACTTTCAGAATCAGATTTTACGATTACAAAAATGCCGGCAACGCTTTATATGCATGTCGAAGACTCTGATTTTGAATACATTAATGCGGAAGTTAAAATGGGAGACAAAGTGTTCAATATCGTAAAGCAGCGCGTTTTGCACGATACTTTGTATATGTACAGTTTGCGAAATTTTAAATCGGAAGATTTAACCGGAAAATTAAATGATATTGTCGTCAGTCAAACAATTGAAAAACAAACAAGCAATTATCCTTCGCCAATTAAAAAACTTTTAAAATCTTTTATTAAAGATTATTTACCAAATCATGAAATTCGTCTTTGTTTAAATAATGTTATACCCAAAAATGATTATCAAAAAATAATTTCTAACACACCGGTTTTATTATCGGTAGAGATGTCCGTTTGTTCGCCGCCACCAAAATTCGTTTAATTTTTTCCATTCCAATTTTTTTTTCAAAAATCTTAATTGCTTTCGTGCGATTAAGGATTCTGTATGATGCAC
>JAYTNA010000789.1:0-2223 GCA_043748865.1 Saprospiraceae bacterium | reverse complement strand
GTCGGTTGTCCTTCTCATAGAGTCGTGTTTTTTGTTAATAATTTATAAATATTTTTCTGTTGTACAAATATGAAAATTTAAAGTATCTTAACAAAATTTTTTTCAAACTTTTTTTAAAATATTTTCTGGTACAACGAAAAAGTGGTTGAAAACTGCTTTTTTTTGGCAAAATATTGTGTTTGTGACTTGGAGAGCTAAAATTTAGGTATTTGAAATGCGCAATAAATTTTTAAGTTTATTTTTTTCTACTTCCACACCTAAAAGAAAAAGAAAGAGAAAAAGAAGAAAGCGTACAACCGCTTTAGTTTTTTTTCGATGGCATGACCGCGAAAAAACATTGTACGCTTTCTAAGAAGTTGTTTTGAAATCCGGTTAGGAAGCACGGCAACTTTTACTTTTAATGACCGGCATAGTCTGTTAACTCTTCTACTAAACGGCTGATGTGATTAATCCGATCTTTGTCAACACGGTAGTAAATAAATTTGCCTTGGCGTTCTGTTGCGACAACACCCGAACGACGTAAAATAGCTAAATGTTGTGAAGCGACAGATTGTTCCAAACGCAATTTGATATACAAATCCGTGACCGTCATTTTCTCGTTTTCTTCGAGTAAGTCAATAATTTGCTGACGCAGTTTGTGATTTACGGCTCTGAGTACAAGCACTGCTTTACGCAATTCTGCGTAATCCAGTTCTATTTCACCCTTACCTTTTTTTAAGACAATCGTTTCGTTACGTTGTTTTCTCATAATTGATGTAGTTTAAAAATATGTAGTTTAAATCAAAATTATTTCTGTATAGTTTTTTTTAAAATATCATGCCAAATAAAAACATACACTAATATTTTGAACTGTAAAGTTAGAAATACTTACATAATATACAAATTTTTTATGAAAATATGTTTGTTAATAGTTTATTTTTTTTGTTAATAGGGCGTTTTGATAGAGATAACGGTAATTTTTTATGAGTATGAGGTATTTTCAATAAATTTTTATACCCAAAATTTAGAGATAATAAGTTTCAAGTGAGAACCGGTTAAACTTTCTTACTTTTGTCGAGATGTTTAAAAATCAAAAATAATGCTCTCAAACATAGATCAAACAATTTTTTATTTCATAAATCATTCGCTCCATTTCGATGTATTGAATAAACTTATGCCTTATTACAGGAGTATGTATTTATGGATACCGATTTATGCTTTTCTTACGTCTTTTTTACTTTATAATTTCGGAAAAAAAGGTTTGGTTTTTATTTTATGTGCCGCATTAACGGTAGGTATTACCGACACTGTAAGCAGCAAAGTGATAAAACCTGCTGTTGAACGTTTACGCCCATGTCAAGATGAAAATTTTAAATCGGAAGTAAAATTATTGGTTTCTTGCGGCAGCGGTTATTCGTTTCCGTCGTCACATGCGGCGAATCATTTTGCTTTAGTTACGTTTTTAATTGCGGCTTGGCGATTGAAAAATCGTTGGGCTGTAATTGCATTAATGCTTTGGGCTGCGAGTATCGGCATTGCACAAATTTATGTTGGCTTGCATTACCCTTCTGATGTCGTCGCCGGTGCTTTATTAGGTTTTGCGATTGGTAATTTTACAGGTTGGTTGTTTTTCAGAATTGGACCTGAATTTGTAATTAATTTATGACTCTAATATCTTACTTTCTTTTATTTTTTTTTGTTTTAGCCGGTGGCAGTTTAGCTTTTAATCCGAACTTTCACAAAGAAGGCATACTCACACGGATTTTAACTTTTGTAGGGGCTTATATTCTCGGCATTTTAGTTTTACATTTATTACCGGAAGTTTTCAGAGATGTTACGCACAAACATATCGGGCTATGGATTCTCGGCGGATTTTTTTTACAACTTTTTCTGGATCAATTATCACTCGGTGTCGAACATGGGCATATACACAATCATTTTCATTCCGGAAAAATGCGTTTTGTGTTACAAGTGATGTTGGGTTTATCGCTTCATGCTTTTATCGAAGGTATCCCTTTAGGGATGAATATACACGGCAAAGAAACACTTACGCGCAATTTGTATTACAGCGTTGCTTTGCACAAAGCCCCTGAAGCATTTGCTTTAGTTTTACTGTTACTGTCGAGTCGCTTAACAAAAAACATCGTAGTTATTTGTTTGTTTGTTTTCGCGCTGATGTCGCCTGCCGGTGCATTACTCGGTATGTTTTTAAATAATTTTTCGGATAAATTTTCTATACTTTTA
>JAYTNA010000788.1:0-1875 GCA_043748865.1 Saprospiraceae bacterium | reverse complement strand
AGTAAATCCAAAATCTAAAATCCAAAATCTAAAATCGTTAAATGTTGAGTAGTAATTTCAAATGTTTTGAATCTTCCGGTTTCATTTTACCGCTAAGGATGAGGCGCAATTCACGGCGGCGATCGGCTTCATCGTATTGTTTCAGTTCTTCGCCGGAAAGCGGAATAACTTTCGGAACAGGTATCGGCGTGTTGTCGGCATCGGACAATGCGACAAAAGTTAAGTAAGCATCGTTGCATCGGCGCGGATTTTCACCTTTCATGTTGGAAGCAAAAACTTCTACAAAAATTTCTATTGATGTATTAAAAGCGCGCGTAGCACGAGCTTCTAAAGTGATGATATCGCCTTGCTTAATCGGTTTTTGAAACGATACATGATCCACTGAAACAGTGACAACTTGCGCTTGACAATGTTTGCCGGCACATATCGCGGCGACAATATCCATCCATTTCATTAAATTGCCGCCCATTAAATTGCCCATCGGATTGGTGTCGTTCGGCATCACCATTTCCGTCATAATTGTTTTTGAATCTGCTACTTTTTTTTCTGAAACCATTTTCGTTAATTGTTATTTAGTTTCCGAATCAGAATTGATAAAATGTAAGAGCGAAATAAGTTTTTATTTTATTAATGCCGGACATCCTGAAAATTCCGGTAATTCCGGTAATTCTGATTCAGAAACCAATAAATAATTCATCAACGCCCCAAAATTTTATCTAATGCTTCATTTATTTCTCGCCGTTGTTCTCTGCGTCGGACGATTCGCGGCGGAGCTTGCCGTTCCAGACAATCCAAAATATCGCAACGTTCGCAAGTGTTGGAAACAATGCGTGTCGGAATCGAAATGTCTTTTAAAAATTTAATTTTTTCTTTTGCAACTTCGTCTAATAAAATACCGATTGTGACACTTGCTGCACGTTCACCGGAAAATTTCGCAACCGAAAAACAAAGATATTCTTCACCTGTTTTATAATAGATGCTGCGTTGGATACCAAACCTCAAAGTATTGTTTATGTCCAAATTTTTTAAAATGTCCACTGAAATCCAACGGTGACAATTTTGTTCGCTCAAAGTACTGACTTGCGGATGATGTTTTCTACTGAGGTGCAGATCTTTATCAATCTCAAATTTATTATGAGAAGGATTGAACAAAATGCGCAAGAAGAAAAGTTTTTCTAAACCAAAAAACTCCGGCAGTACATTCGTCATGCGTTGGAACAACATTTCCGGTGTAGCATTATATTTGCCGATTAATTTTTCAATCGCATCGCCTTTATCCCATGTCTCTATATTTAAGAAGGCTTGTATATCGCCGCAAAAAGTTTCACGCGGCATGAGCAAAGCGGCAGAAAAATAACCTGCTTTGAAATGATTCAGCACCTCATCAAAATTATTTACTTTGAGCAACGAAGCAGTATAAGCACGCTCTTTGAGTTTTAAAACATTAAATCCTAGTTCCTTGCCGAATTGAAAAGCGCGTTGCGAATTAGTCAAACCACTGTTCAATAATAAGCGGTGTTTGCTTTTAATAAAAACTGCGCGGATATTTTTGAGTGCCGGAAATTCATCTAAACCTTTAGGAATAATCTTGTAGCCGAATTTTTCTTTTAAAAGATTTTCTAAAGTTGTTTCAGGAATACCTGTATTTGTCGGAATGTAATTGTCTTTGATGAATTGTGCTGCGGCAGTTTCTAAATCCTCGAAATAATTATTGTTGAGTTCGAGATAAGAGCGCAAAGCGGCAAAATAAAAATTTTGTTCGCCGAGCGCGTAATTTCTGCTCAATTCAACGAGTGTATAAATAAAAGCCCCTACACGTGAAGGCGCGGAAGCAATCATGTCTATCACTTTAGAAAGTTCGATGCCGAAAAGATC
>JAYTNA010000787.1:0-4689 GCA_043748865.1 Saprospiraceae bacterium | reverse complement strand
GAAAGTAATTCGGCGCGTTGGAAACCGTTAATTACAAAATTGCAAAAAGAAAATTTCACGATCATCGCGTTAGACGCTCCTGCTCACGGAGATTCCGGTAACAAATACTTTAATCAATTTCAGTTTGCAGGAATGATTCATGTGCTTATCGAAAAACATTCGCCTGAAAATATCATCGGACATTCTGCGGGTGGATTTGCCGTTTCTTATGCCTATTTTAAATACAAACCGATGTGCGTTAAAAAAATTGTGCTTTTAGCTCCTGTTTCCGATAACCGTGTTATTTTCGATATGTTTTTCAATTATTTAAACACTCACACACGCGTTCGGGAAGGTTTTTATACGGTGTTTAGAAAAAAATATGGCGATCCGGATAAATTAACGGTTGCCGAATTTTCCAAAAATTTTGATATTAAAGCATTAATTATTCACGATAAAAACGATGAAGTAGTGCCTTATCCGGAAAGTGAAAAAATACACAACTCTTGGAAATATTCTGAATTAATATTAACGGAAACCATAGGTCACTCGTTGCGACACGAGCAGATTTACAAAATAATTATAACTTTTTTAATTTCGAATTAGAAGTTGAAGGAATGAGAAATAAATGAAGTCCACAGTCAGGCTTATTCTTTTACTTTCATAATACCTATCTTTTGCGTTAAATATTACAGATATTATCATTAAAAGATAGACATTCTGATCAAAAAATAATTAACCCTACTTGCAGAACTTATTTTTTTGTCATTACTAATTATTTTTTTGAATTTTTTTTATAAAAAATCGTACATTTGCAACTTCGTTTTCTAAAATAAGTATTAAAAATTCATAAAAATTAATTTATCATGGGAAGAGGCGATAAACGCACGAAACGCGGAAAAATATTCAGAGGTTCATTCGGTAAATCACGTCCGCAAACTGCACCGGCTACAACTGCAACAACAGCAGTAAAAAAAGAAGTTAAACCGGAAGCACCGGCACCTAAACAATGAACAAAGAATAAAGAACAATGAACAATGAACAATGAAAAAATTATTGTTCATTGTTCATTATTTTTTGTTCTTTGTTAAATAATACTTAAATACCGGCACAAAAATTGAATTCTAACAATAAAAGACTATCTTGCCAACTCAAACCGTTTTATTAAATTATCAAACTTACAAATTTTCCTTTGAAAAAAATTTTACTCTTTTTTGCTGCCTTATTTATTTTTCATTTTGCCTTACGGGCTCAAGCACAAAATTTTGAGCGTAAAGGCGTGGTTACCACGAATACTGAAATGCTTTCTGTATATCCAAATCCGGCGAGCGATTACATTGCTGTTAACAATGACGAGAACGTTAAAGCTATAGAAGTTTTTAGCCTTGTAGGTCGTCGTGTGCGTTCGTTTGAGGTAGAACGTGCAGGAGAACATTACGATATCAGCGATTTGCCAAACAGTGTTTATTTTATACATCTCATTGGTAAATCCAACGAAAAACCTTTACTGACTTTGCGATTGACAAAAAAATCGTAACGCTTGGCGAAATCGCTTCTAAAATAATCGTACTCACCTAAATAATCAACAATGAATAACGAATAGTGAACAATCTTGCTATATAAATTGATTGTCAATTACTTGCACAAAACAAAAACAGCGTTTATTTCCATTCAAATACTTATTTAGAAAAATTATTCATTTCACGTTGTTCATTTTATAAGACGTATGCTTTTATAAAAAAAATTACGGAAAAAATAAAGCCAACTGCTATAATTATTCCGTTCAAATATTTACCGGCAATATGTTTCGCAAAAATTACCCCCCAATATCCTCCTGCAATTGCTGCAATACACATCATCAAAGCCTGCTGCCAAAAAATCTGATGCGTCAGTGAAAATATAATTACTGCTACGCCATTTATAAAACTCGCCAAAATAGTTTTCAAAGCATTCATCGTTGTTAAGTCAGTGAAGCCCATTAAGCTGAATGTCGCGAGCATCATTATGCCCATACCTCCGCCGAAATATCCGCCGTATACGGAAATTAATAACTGAAACGCTATCGCCTTGTACGGATTACTCGCCGGATTTTTCGATTTTAATTTATGTTTAAACAACAGCAGCAACGTCGCAAAAATCATCAGGAAAGGTAAAAGTTTTTGCAATACAGTATCCGATGTATTTAAAAGCAAAAAAGTACCGATAGCACCACCTGCGATACTCGTCAAAATTAATCCTAAAACCATTTTTTTATTACTTGGAATATCATTTCTGTACGTGTAAGCACTCGATAAAGTGCCGGGCCACAATGCAAACGTACTTGTTGCATTGGCGTTTAAAATTGGTACGCCTGTAAAAATAAGTGCAGGATAAGTAAAAAAACTGCCGCCTCCGGCAACAGCATTAAATGCACTGCCAATAAATGCTGCCACCGTGAGTATAAAAATATCCATAAAAACTTTTTAATTGATGCGCCAAAATTACGGCATAAAAAATATGCAGCAATTTGTATTTTCAAAATTACCAAAAAGTATTGATAAGAAAAAACGCGCTTTGGCGAGCATTTTGAATAGCATAGAATAGTTGATAATTAACAATTGACAATTGGCAATTAATTTTATATGCTTTTAACCAAAACTTCATCTCATGCCGAATGGCGCATGGCACGTTTATATTACAACGATCCGATAATGCCGTTTTTAATAACGGGATTAAAACCTTTTATTGACGGGTTGGGAAAAATAAAAATATCCGATCGATATTTTTGGAAACGCTCCGAAGAAACAGGGCGACACATTCAATTGTTTGTGCGTTGCCCGCAAGATATTATGGACTCATTGGTAGTGCCGAATTTAATTGAGCACTTTAATAATTATATTGATTTGAGACCTTCGATCCGTTCGATTAATAATGATCAATATTTACCTGATAATTCTTTGCACTTTCAGGCATACGCACCGGATGAAAATTATTGGGGTGGCGTCGTAGGATTGCCGATTGCCGAACGATTTTTTCAGGCTTCCGGTAATATCGTATTACACCTGTCGGCAAAAAAAGGCGAATTTTTAACGAGCGTGCAAGTTTTAGAATTAGCAATTGTACTTCACACGGGGTTTTTAAAAGCAACACATCGTCAACCAAAAGATATTGTCGCTTTTTATGAAAATTTATTTTTTCATTATGCCGGCGAAAATTTTTCCATTCACGAATTTGAATCTTTTTTTGAAAAGCAAAGTATTTATCTGCGCTATTTTGTGCAAACTACTTGGCAAACCTTACAAGACGATGAACTTTTTGCCGATAAACATTTTAATGAATGGTTGGACGATTGTAATTTTGTCGTCAACGATTTGAAAATTACTTATGCCGGTAGAACTTCATCGTATTTGACACAACTTTCAGAACTTTGGGATTACTATGGTCATCTATTGCGTTTTGTGAACAATCAATTGGGTATGAATGACAAATGTGAAGCTCTTTTCTTTTACATTATGATTCGCTGTTTTGAATTAATGTAACTAATGTTACGCAATAGATGTGTACACCGCAATATTTTTACAAATAATTCGGCAACTCTGCTGCTTGCGTAACATCAATGACGTAATTAATTTTTTGTCGTTGCGGCATCATTATTTTTCTTAGCCGGCAATATTTTTTCTTCGATTATCGTCGCTTTTTTCAATTCTTCTTCGCGTTCTTTTTTTCTTTTTTCAAACATACGGGTGCTTATTTCTTTAAAATTTATTTCTTTTCCGTTTAAAGTACGGTGCCAACAAATAATAATGGCAGTGGCTTGATCTTCGGGAAAAGACACTTTGTACTCTTTCAAATACGCACCCAAACGCGAACCTTCATATAATCCCCAATTAAGAACTATCCAACGATTCAGACTGAAAAATAATTTATGCTCTGCTTCAGTTTCCGTCAACAGTTTGAATTTCAATCGCGACGTCGAATCTGTTAATCTATTTAATTGCTTAATGGCATCGAATAAATCTTTCGGAATATACACACCCGACAAAGATGATTGCTGAATCCGCCATTGATAATTTTTTTCAAATTCATCTTTGGTTTGAGGCGGAGCGGCTGCGTTTTGAGCAAAACCGGAAAGACTTATACAAGAAAAAATAAAAAACAAAAATGTTTTAAACATGGCTTTCGTAATTTTGTTCTATTAGGAATGAGAAAGAAATAAATCCTACCGGTGGAACTTATTTCTTTATTATTCCTTAACGTAAGATGTATTTTTTTCGTGCAATAAAGCCGGAGTTTTAGATTGTCTTAACAAAATTTTAAATAAAAATTCGGTTTGAAGTGTTTAGTCAGAGTACCCACATTTTTTAACACAATTTTATAATTCCCTCAAACAATATATTACATTATTTTTCGGTTATTCATACAACATCTTCTATTACAATCTATCACAAATAAACGGATATTGCTGCGCCAATTTTTCTACATATTTAAACGACTTTTTGGTGTTTGAAAACTTTCGTAATTCGTAATTATCATTCGCCATTCATCCTCTATTTTGAAAATCATGAAAAATTTTTTGTGCGCACTCGTCTGCTCTTTTCTTTTTACGAATTTTATTTCCGCACAATGTCTCGAAGGCGATTGTCAAGAGGGAACCGGCGTTATTCAATCCGATAACGGCAACAAATACTCCGGCACATTTCAACACGGACGAATGCACGGTAAAGGTATTTT
>JAYTNA010000786.1:0-11807 GCA_043748865.1 Saprospiraceae bacterium | reverse complement strand
ATATTTTATTTTTCTCTGATACATCTTGCCAAATTTTTCCGCCGTTTATGGTTCTGAAAATGCCGCAATGATTTTGCTGCCATAAAACATCCGGTGCGCTTTTACACGCTAATAATAAATGTGGATCGTGACCAACTTCTACATCCGGATTAGGTAAATACGTCGCTTTCAATCCGACATTGCGCAGTTGCCACGATCGTCCGGCATCAAGCGTTTCAAAAACGCCTGCACAACTGACAGCAATATAAACATGATTACTATTGCGTGGGTCAATGACGATGGAATGAATAAAAGGCTCGTCTTTTCCGGCACCGAACCATAATTCGCTCCGCGAGGGATGCTGCCATAAAGTTTCTACCAATTGAAACGAGTTTCCGTGGTCGCGCGAATGAAACAAGCCGCCCGGTTCAGTACCGAGCCAAAGTTCATTGGGTTTATCAATGCCGGCACTTGCCATACACCAAATTAATTTCAGTGCAGCAGGTTTACCGTTTTTTAAATACGCGTTTGCCGGATAACGCGGTGCCGCTATTTGTTCCCAAGTTTTTCCTAAATCGGTTGAGCGGTGCAGTTTTTGTCCCCAATGCCGATGCGGTGTTCCTGCCCACCACGTATCGGTGCGCTCATCCATAAAAATCATAGACACCGGAAGCCCGACGAAATAAACATCTTTCACACGCCAAGCACGTTGCTTTTTTTCAAAAATGATTAAGCCTTTCGCTGTGGCAACAAGTAATAACATATTTTGGGTTTTGAATCATTATTGTTCAAAGGATTGGAGTTTAATCAAACTTTGCGTCTTGTTCGAAAAACTTTGCGCGCTTTGCGTTTAATTTTAACGCAAGGTTCGTAAAGTGAGTCGCAAAGTCCGCAAAGTAAGAATCACTCTATTAGAATTGTTAAAAAACCAAATCTTGTTGATTATAAAATTTTGTGAATCATGGTTAAAAATAATAAAAAGGTTTAAGACAATTGGCTACGAAAAAAAAATCGCTCAAAATTGCATATTTTTCTGTTATTTTTCGTTAATAAGTTCGTCTTGAATAAGTCTAGAAATTAAATAAAATGTACGCAACTTTGATTGATTATAAAACCTTTTGAAGTGGCGCGAAAATAAAAATAATCAGATACAAAAATGCAGAAAGAATTATTTAAAATCCTATTAGCCCTCTTGTCATTTCTTTTGATAACCGTGACAAGTCATGCTTCAACGACTGAATTCGGTTACGATATAAAAATAAAATTGACAAGTTACGACAACGATACACTTTTACTCGGTTATCAACTCGGCGGACAATCGTATATTAAAGACACGGCTTTGATTGATAAAAAAACCGGCGTTTATACTTTTAAAGGTGCAAAAAAATTGGAACCGGGTATTTATATCATTGTCATGCGTCCCGACAATTCTTTTTTTCAAGTAGTGATTAACGATGAGGAACAAAATTTTTCGCTCGATACCGATGCTAAAGAATACTATACGAATGCGAAAATTAAAAATAATAAAGATAATTCGGTTTTCATAGATTATATGAATTATTTGTCCGAGAAAAGAAAACAATCGGAAGAAATTGCCAAACTTAAAAAAACGGATTCGGTGGGCATGGTGAAAAAATTGGCGGTTTTAGACGAGGAAGTAAAAATACATCAAAAAGAATTGATGTCTAAATATCCGAAATCCATAACAGTAATGTTAATGCGCTCTGCAACTGAAGTAGATGTGCCAAAGTTTGAAGAAATAAAAGATAAGGATAAAAACAGTATGGCGCAGTATATTTATTACAAACAGCATTATTTTGATAATTATGACATGGCAAATCCGGCAATTTTGCGCACACCGGTTTTGTATCCGCGCATAAATAATTATTTAGAAAAATTAACGCCGGCACATCCGGATTCAATTCTTGAATCCTTGGAACGTATTTTCACACTTTTAAAACCGAATAAACCGGCTTTTCAGTTTTATTTTATCGAGTATTTAAATAAATATATCAAATCAAACGTCGTTGGTTACGATGCCATTCATGTTGCTTTGACAAAAAAATACATTGAAAGTGGGTATTGTGACGATTTTATTCCGAAAGACAATAAGGAAAAATTGGTAGAAAATGCCAATCATATATTCCCGACACTTATCGGAAAAACTGCGCCGAATATTCGCACTTTTCAAGCCGATAGTACACCAATTTTTTTGCACGATATTAAAGCGAAATACACCGTTTTATTTTTCTTCGCGCCCGATTGCGGACATTGCCAGAAACAATCGCCTTTTCTGGTAGAGTTTTATAAAAAAATAAAAGCCAATAATTGGGATATAAAAGTTGTAACGGTTTGCACGTTCAAAGGCACTGACAAAATGCCGGAGTGTTGGAAATACGCGAAAGAAAAAGGTTTCGATGGTTTTATCAATACGATTGATCCGTATCTCACATCGCGTTATCAAACGCTTTACAATGTCGTCACGACACCGCAATTATTTATTCTCGATAATAATAAAATAATAAAATCAAAAAGTATTGCTACTGAACAGCTCTCGGAAGTCTTTGAAGCGATTATGAAAGAAGATGCGGAAAAAATTAAAAAAGAAAGTGGTAAATAATTTAAGGACCGTAAAATAAAAAACCAACAATCACATGATGCGACTGTTGGTTTTTTTATTACCCATTATTTTTAACTCGAATTATTATTCAGTTACAACAGGCGGCGTTGCCGGCGTTGTTGTCACGGCTCCAACTGTTCCTTCAGTTTTTTTACCGCCGCGACCGCGACGTGTTCTGCGGGTACGTGCCGCTGCTTTTTCTTCTTTAGCTGCCAACATTACTTCGTTGAAATCAACTAATTCGATGATTGCAGTTTCAGCACCATCACCAAGACGGAAACCGGTTTTAATAACGCGCACATATCCACCTGGACGATCACCTACTTTTGGTGCAATCACATCGAAAAGTTCTTTGATACTGTCTTTTTGTTGCAACTTACTGAAAGCCAAACGACGCGAGTGTGTCGTATTTTCTTTTGATTTTGTAATCAATGGTTCAATAAATCCGCGTAATGCTTTTGCTTTTGCTAATGTTGTAGAGATGCGTTTGCGATCAATCAAAGAGATTGCCATATTCATCAATAGCGCATTGCGGTGCCCTTTCTTTCTACCTAAATTATTTTGTTTATCACCGTGCCTCATATTGAGAGATGTTTAAGCACAAATACATCGGAGCAAGAATTTTAAATAAACAAAGAATAATGAATAATGAAAAATAGTAAATTATTCATTATTCATTTAAAATTCCGCATCATTACGATTATACCTGTGCGCGTTAAAAAATTAAGAATTAAAAATAAACAATCAAGAAAAAATTTTTCATTTTTCATTGTTCATTATTCATTTTAAATTCAGTCTTCCTCGAGTTTATATCTTGTCAAATCCATACCGAATGACAAGCCTTTATCAGTTAAAAGTTCTTCTATTTCTACCAATGATTTGCGACCGAAGTTTCTGAATTTCAAAAGTTCGTGCGTATCGTGACGTACCAATTCCGATAAACTATTGATGCGTGCCGCTTTCAAACAGTTGTAAGCACGTACAGACAAATCAAGATCTTCGAGGGAAGTTTTCAATAATTTGCGCATGTGCAAAACGTGTTCGTCCACAACACTTTCAGTGCGTTTATTTTCGTCATCGAAAGTAATGTTCTCATCAGTGATGAGAATTAAATGCTGAATTAAAATACGCGATGCTTCTTTTATAGCTTCTTCCGGATGAATAGTACCGTCCGTTTTCACATCAATCGTCAATTTTTCGTAGTCGGTTTTTTGACCAACCCGCGTATTTTCTACACGATAAGCCACATTCTTTATCGGCGTATAGATTGCATCAATAGGAATGACACCAATCGCAGCATCTTTCGGCAAATTCTCATCAGCCGGAACGTATCCGCGACCTTTTGTTATCGTTAATTCTAATTCTAAACTCACTGAAGGTTCCATGTGACAAATCGCCAAATCCGGATTCATAACACTAAAAACATTTGTCGCATTTTCTAAATCAGCACCCGTAAATTTATCTTTACCGCTGACGGTTAAATAAATTTTTTCTTCTCTGATATCTTCACCTTCTATCAATTGTTTTAAACGAATTTGCTTCAAGTTTAATATAATATCTACAACATCTTCTACAACACCTTTAATTGTTGCAAATTCATGCTCTACGCCCGCAATCCGGATAGCAGAGATAGCAAACCCTTCCAATGATGAAAGCAAAACACGACGAAGTGAATTGCCTATCGTTTGACCAAAACCCGGTTCAAGCGGCTTAAATTCGAAAGTACCTTCAAAGTCGGTCGCTTTTTGCAACACAATCTTTTCCGGTTTCTGATAATTTAAAATTCCCATTTATATTAATTGACCTAATTGTATGAGTGAAGGGATAATTTTTAATGGTTAATGGTTAACGATTAATTTTTTCATTAACCATTAACCATTAACCATTAACCATTATTTATTTTATTTAGAGTATAATTCAACAATTAACTGTTCGTTGATTTTTTCCGGTATTTGATCGCGTTCAGGGTAAGCGATAAATTTTCCTTCCAACTTATCATTACTCCAATCTAACCAAGAAAATTTCTTCGCTTCTTTATTTGGTCCCAAGTCCACTAATTTGCCGTTGTTTTGAGATTTACCGCGTACTGCAATAACATCGCCCGGACGAATACTGTGGGAAGGCACATTTGATACGATACCGTTAACAGTTACGTGGCGGTGTGATACCAATTGACGCGCACCACGGCGGGTATTTGACAAACCCATACGGTAAGCTACGTTATCTAAACGAGCTTCCAACAATTGCAAAAGTACAGTGCCTGTAACACCATGACGTTTTGTAGCTTCGTGGAAAGTTTTTCTGAACTGACGTTCCAAAACGCCGTAAGTATATTTCGCTTTTTGTTTTTCTACAAGTTGGTTAGCGTAATCGGAACGTTGTTTCTTTTTACGAGTACCACCATGTTGACCCGGAGGATTTTTTCTTTTTTCTGATACTTTTGAAGGACCGAATATCGGCTCACCAAACGCTCTTGCTTTCTTGGTCGCCGGACCTGTATATCTTGCCATTTTAATTATTAATTGTTAATTGTTAATTGTTAATTATTAGTTGTCAGTTGTTGGTTGTCTGTTTATAATTCACAACTCACAACTTACAACTCACAACTATATTATACGCGACGACGTTTAGGCGGGCGACAGCCGTTGTGTGGCATTGGTGTAACATCGCGAATAATAGATACTTTGATACCTGCCGCATCAATCGAGCGTATAGCAGATTCACGACCGGCACCGGGACCTTTCACATAAACTTCACAAGTACGCATACCGGCATCATGCGCTACTTTTGCCGCATCTGTTGCCGCTACTTGCGCAGCATAAGGTGTATTTTTTTTCGACCCTCTGAATCCTGCTTTACCGGCAGAACCCCAAGAAATCACTTGCCCGTTTTTATTTGTGAGAGATACGATGATATTGTTGAAACTTGCATGAATATGCGCGTAACCGTCCGGGGTAATCTGAACAATTCTTTTTTTAACTTTCTTAGCAGCAGCCTTAGCCATTTAATATAGAATTTCCGGTTTTTGCCTTTCGATTTTGGCCAGAATTTTCAGAATTTTCAGAATTAAACAGAATTCTAACTAACCGTAGATTCTGAAAATTCTGTTCAAAATTTTGAAATTTCTGCACAAAATTGTAGAAGCGCAATCCTTGATGAATAAAATGAAAATTGAAGGTAGTCAAGTTTAGTTGGTTAGTCAATTGGTCGGTTAGTCTAAATGTTTAGACTAACCGACCAATTGACTAACCAACTAATATTATTTCGTTATTTTTTTCTTATTTGCAACTGTTTTTTTGCGTCCTTTACGGGTACGTGCATTGGTCCTTGTGCGTTGACCGCGAACAGGTAAACCTTTTCTATGACGCAGACCACGGTAACAAACAATATCCATCAGACGTTTGATACTTGTCTGAACTTCCGAGCGTAATTCACCCTCTACTTTATATTGATCGTTAACGATACCGGAGATGGCTTTGATGTTATCATCATTCCACTGATTAACTTTCGTATCTTCACTCACACCTGCTTTCGACAATATTTCTACAGCACTTGAACGACCGATGCCGTAAATGTAAGTCAATGCGATAACGCCACGTTTGTTTCTTGGTAAATCTATACCTGCTATACGAGCCATATTAATATAAATGAATTAGCCTTGACGCTGTTTAAACTTTGGATTTTTTTTGTTGACGACATACAATCTGCCCTTCCGACGTACAATTTTGCAGTCAACAGAACGTTTTTTTATGGATGCTCTTACTTTCATATCACTATTGAGTTAAACTGTTATTATTTATACCTGTATGTAATTCTTCCTCTCGTTAAATCATAAGGCGACATTTCTACCGCCACTTTATCGCCGGGTAATATACGGATGTAATTCATACGCATCTTGCCGGAAATATTTGCCAAAATGACGTGGTCATTTTCGAGTCGCACGTGAAAATTGGCATTTGATAATGCTTCTTCGACTATTCCGTCTTGTTTAATAAGACCTTCTTTCGCCATTTAGAAGTTAATTTGACTAAAAATAAAAATATTTTTCAATTCGGGCGCAAATATCTAAATAATTCGCGGGATTTCCAAAATATTTGTATTATTCTTTTCATTTTCTTCTATCTCATCATGGCTTGTCAAAATATTTGGCACGTTTGATGTTATAGCTACCGTGTGTTCGTAATGTGCAGAAGGTTTAAAATCGCGAGCAACAATTGTCCAAGTATCTTCCAAAGAATTTACTTCTTTTGTACCCATGTTAATCATCGGCTCGATAGCGATGACTAAACCTTTGCGCAATAAAACACCCGAGCCTTTTTTTCCGTGATTAGGTACGTTAGGATCTTCATGCATATCTCTTCCTAAACCATGACCTACTAAATCTCTGACCACACCGTATTTATGCAAACGTTCGCAATAATCAAAAATAGCAAAACCAATATCACCAAGTCTTTTTCCTAATACTGCTTGTTCAATACCTTTGTAAAGCGATGTTTTTGTTACCGTTAAAAGTTTGATTACATCTTCTTTCACATTTGGCATCGCGAAAGTATAAGCTGCATCACCACAAAAACCGTCAAGTATTGTTCCGCAATCAATTGAAACAACATCAGTATCATTTATTTCAATGTCGGACGGAATACCATGCACCACTTGTTCATTTAAAGAAACTGTCAATGTATTCGGATAACCACGATAACCTTTGAAAGCCGGCAATGCGCCATTATCTCTTATAAATTCTTCAGCTTTTTCGTCTAAATATCTTCCTGTTACACCCGATTTAATCAAAGAACCTACATAAGCAATCGCTCTACAATTCAGCAAACAACTTTTTCTTATCAACTCAATCTCATCAGCCGTTTTGTAGTAAATTTCTTTTTTATCGTTTGATTGAAACATGATTCGATTTTTAGTCCGTTAGTAGGTTAGTAGGTTAGTCGGTTAGTTTTTTGTTTTGACTAACTGACCAACTGACTAACTGACTAAAAGTTAAATTCCTCCTTCTCCAACGGTTACTAATCCGCCGCGACCTTCAATTTTTCCGCCTTTAATCAAGCCGTCGTATTTACTAGAAAGTAAATAAGATTGAACTTGCGTTAAAGTATCTAAAATAACACCTACCATGATAATAATGGAAGTACCACCAAAGAAACGTGCGAAACCAGGATTCACTCCAAAATATGCAGCTAAACCCGGTAAAATTGAAATCAAACCTAAAACAATAGCACCCGGTAAAGTAACACGTGTTGTAACAGAGTCAATATAATCGGCAGTGTTTTGTCCCGGTTTTACACCCGGAATAAAAGCGTTCTGTCTTTTTAAATATTCTGCGTATTGCTGCGGATTTACGATGAGAGCAGTGTAAACATAAGTAAACACGACAACTAAAAGGAAATACAATAAATTGTGCGGTAAAGAAGTGTAATCATTCAACTTTGCCAAAAAGCCGGAAGGTGCACCTTGACCTGACATAAATTGAGCAATCGTTGAAGGTATAAACATGAGTGCTTGCGCGAAAATAATCGGCATAACACCCGCTGCATTTAATTTTATCGGTAGATAATCGCGATTGGTTTGTGTCGGCAAACTCCCGCCTGTTCGACCAACCATGCGTTTTGCAAATTGTAAAGGAATACGGCGCACTGCTTGAATAACAACAATGATAAAAGCTATGATAGCGAACCAAATTGCCATTTCAAGAACAAAAGCAAAACCACCTTGCAAACCAAATTCGGCAGCTACTGTTCTCGGCAAATCATCAATTATACCGGACATAATGATGAAAGAAGTCCCATTACCCAATCCGCGTTCAGTTATTCGTTCACCCAACCACATAGCGAAAATAGTTCCCGCTGTCAAAACAATCATACCTGTTGTCCAAAACACCACCGGATTTAAACCCGGCGCAATAGCACCTTGCGTTGTTAAATAAGTTAAATAAGCACTTCCTTGAACCATAGTCACAGCAATCGTGAGAATGCGTGTTAATTGATTTAGTTTTTTTCTGCCGGATTCTCCTTCGTGTTGTTGCAAACGTTGGAAATAAGGTACCGCAAAAGTCAACAACTGAATGATGATAGACGCAGTAATGTAAGGCATTACCCCCAAAGCGAAAATGGCTCCTTTTGCAAAAGCACCACCAGTGAAAGTATTTATTAAGCCTAAAAGATCGGTACGATTCGCACCACTTTTAGCTAATGCCGCTAAAACTTTGGCATTTACACCCGGCAAAAGTACAAAAGTACCAATTCGGAAAACAAAAAGTAACAGCAACGTGTAAATGACACGTTTTTTGAGTTCCGCAATACTCCAAATATTTCTTAAAATTTCTATTAACCTGTTCATCTAAAAATCGGATTAATTTGATAAAGACAATAGCAACGTTTTACGCATAAATACAAGAAAAGTTTACGCCGGATTTTGTGTTTCCGCTACTTTCTCGGTTTTATATCTAATTGTCATCACACCACCAAGAGCTTCAACTGCTTGTTTGGCTTTATCGGAACAAGCATTAGCAGTCACATTAATTGTATGTTTCAATTCACCGTGTCCCAAAACTTTTACTAAATCATCTCTCTTAATATAACCATTAGCATATAGGAAATCGGTAGTAATATCAGAAACGCCATGTTTAAGTGCAATTTCTTGAATTTTACTGATATTTAAAGCTACGTAGTCAATACGATTGATGTTTTTGAAACCGCGTTTAGGTAAACGACGTTGTAACGGCGTTTGTCCACCTTCGTGACCTCTTTTATTTTTATGACCGGTACGCGCTTTATCACCTTTGTGACCGCGAGTTGAAGTACCACCGTGACCGGAACCCGTACCGCGACCGATACGTTTTACACTAAAAGTTGAACCCGATGCCGGTTTTAAATTATTGAGTTGCATTGTCTTTATATTTTTCTTACTTAATATTTTTCTTTACCCAAAATTTTATTTCAAGCAATGATTGAAGAATTGCTCAAAAAAGAATAAAACAAAAAGCAGCGAAACTTCTTTCAGCTACTTTTTTAAATTTAAGAAATTTCCGCGTGAAGAAAAAACAATTAGATTTTTAATCTGCGCGGCATCTTTTAATTTTTTAAACTGTCGCCGACTCCTCAATTTTCTCAATCTTCAAAAGATGCGCTACTTTAGCTACCATACCCAAAATTTGTGGGTTAGCATCTTTAATAACTGTTTGGTGCATTTTTTTGATGCCTAATGCAGTTACAGTACCTTTTTGATCTTTCGGACGACCGATAACACTTTTAACAAGCGTAATTTTTACTTTTTCCATTTTATTTAAAAATTTTCGATTTTCGATTAATAAAATCAATTAACAATTGGATACTCGAAAATCGAAAATCGAAAATCGAAAATCGCTAATTTATCCGTTGAAAACTTTTTCGATTGAAATATGCCTAGTTTTAGCAACTTGTTGCGGCGTTCTGAGTTGTGAAAGCGCGTGAATAGTCGCTTTAACAACATTGTGCGGATTGGAAGAACCTTGAGATTTTGCCAAAACGTTGTGCACACCTGCCATATCTAAAACGGCACGCATAGCACCGCCGGCAATAACGCCTGTACCTTCCGATGCAGGTTTAATTAAAACTTTACCCGCACCATATTTACCCAAAGCTGCGTGCGGAATCGTACCTTTAATGACCGGTACTTTTATCAAATTCTTTTTCGCATCTTCAACAGCTTTATTAATTGCTTCCGATACTTCACGTGCTTTACCCAAGCCTTGTCCGACTTGACCTTTGCCGTCACCGACAACTACAATAGCAGCAAAGCTGAAAGTACGACCACCTTTTGTTACTTTAGCAACGCGGTTGAGAGCTACCATTTTCTCTTTAAATTCCGATGCTTCTTTTTCCGCTTGCGATTTTTGAACTTCCTTTGCCATGAATGCTATTTTTTACTTTATCTTTTTTTAAAAAAAATTAGAATTCTAAACCACCTTCACGCGCTGCATCGGCTAATGCTTTGATACGACCGTGATATAAAAAACCTCCTCTATCGAAAACAACTTTTACAACACCGACAGCTTTCGCTTTTTCAGCAATTAAAGTACCTACTGTTTGAGCTTGTTGTGTTTTTGTTTGTTTTTCAGCTTCTTTGTGTGTTGCCGCCGCGATTGTATGTCCGGCAAGATCGTCAATCAATTGACAATAAATACCTTTGCAGCTTCTGAATACAGATAAACGCGGACGTTCAGATGTACCCATTACTTTTTTGCGAATTCTTCTATGAATACGAGCGCGTTGCTCTCTTACTGTCAATTTCATGATAACTTAATTTGATTGTAACGCGTGAAAAAAAGTTTCACACTGAAAACAACTTTATAAATACTATTTTTTACCGCCCGCAGTTTTACCTGCTTTTCTGCGCAACACTTCACCTTGGAATTTGATACCTTTACCTTTGTAAGGTTCAGGTGTACGGAACGTTCTAATTTTAGCACAAACCGATCCTAATAATTGCTTGTCGAAAGAACTTAGAAGAATAGTCGGAGGCGAACCTTTTTCCATTTTTGTCTCCCATTTAATTTCGGGTGGCAAAACCATTTCAATCGGGTGAGAAAAACCTAAAGTAAAAAGTAGACGACCTTCTTTCGTTTCCACTTTGTAACCGACACCCACAAGTTCTAATGTAGCTTTATAACCTTCGCTCACACCTTTTACCATATTAGCTACAAGCGCACGATATAAACCATGCAAAGCGCGATGTCTTTTTTGATCCGTCGGGCGAGTGACATGAATTTCTGTACCTTCAACTGCAACAGTGATATCTTTATCTACTTGTTGCGTAAGCGTACCTTTAGGTCCTTTAACAGTGACTAAATTGCCTTTACTGATTTCAACGCCTACTTTTTCAGGAAGCGTTATTGGCATTTTTCCGATACGTGACATCGTATATGATTCTTTAAAGATAATTCAAAAAATAGTTGTTTAAACAAAAACTGTCGAAAATTTAGTTAGCTGACGTAACATAAAAGTTCTCCACCGACGTTCAAATGACGTGCTTCTTTGTCGGTGATAACACCTTTCGATGTTGACATAATTGCTATGCCTAAACCGTTGATGACGCGCGGCACTTCCGAAGATTTACGGTATTGGCGTAATCCCGGTCGTGAGACGCGTTTTAATTCGCGGATCACCGGTTCTTTCGATTGTGCGTCGTATTTCAAGGCTATTTTGATAAGCCCGGATTTACC
>JAYTNA010000785.1:0-8622 GCA_043748865.1 Saprospiraceae bacterium | reverse complement strand
TCAAATCTTTCAGCCATTGTTTTTCAAGATAATCTTGATAATCGGCAACAACGAAGCCGCGTGCTTCTTTCAATGTTTTTTGTGAAGGCGGACGTACTTTTTCCACTTTTACAAAATTACGTCCTGCTTTATTGTCAATTAAAGTACCTTGCTTCCACATACCTTCACCCAAAATTTTTCCTTTTCCGCGTTCAACTGATTCTTCTCTAAACGATACCAAATCTTTTTTAGCGTTGAATTTTTTTATGACTTCTTGCGGCGTGTGTTTGCCGGCATATTTTCTAATTTCATCGTATTCGTGATCTTTTGCAGAATCGGCAACGGTGTAATAAATCATGGAACTGCGATCGTTCCACATAAATTTACTTTTGTTTTCGTTGTAAAATTTTTCTAAGCCGACGCTGTCCAATGAAGCCTTATCCCAAATATTTGTTTTCATGGCTTCAAACAACAAAATACCTTCTTCGTATTCGCGCATGAGATTTCTGAAATCCGGATATTTTTTATCTAATTGCAACTCTTCATAAGCTAAAGCGCGTTCATTCACAAAATCGTTGTAAAGTTTTTGTGTAACTTCCGGAATATCATTGCGCGTTTGAGTCGCATAATTGATACGGTTATTAGCTTGGCGCGTCAAATATTCAGTAAATTGATTAGCGGTAATATCTTTTTCGGTGCTGAACCGGAACATGGGTGCGTCACCGGCTTCCGGTTTTTTCCATGAATAAGTAATAAAAGAAGAATCTAAAGTAGCTGCATATTTTTTTACGGCATCTGCTGTTTCAGAAAGAGGTGCTTCGCGTTTAATGCGCTCAACCAAAGCCAATTTTGCAACAGAATATCTGCCGTCGCGTTGAATACGCGCTTTTAAACGCGTTTTCATGGCATCGAAACCCTCAATAGGTGTGCGTTTAATGCGCTTGATAATATGCCAACCGATACTTGATTGAAAAGGAGCCGTATAATCGCCATCTTTTTCTATACTGAAAGCCGCATCTTCAAAAGGCGGTTCGTACCGACCGATACCGAACGGCGTTAAATAACCGCCGTGTGTTGCCGTACCGGCGTCATCGGAATATTTTGCGGCTAAGGCTTCAAAATTAGCACCACCTTTAAGTGCGCTATAAATACTGTCAATGATGCGTTTGGCATCGGGTTGTTCAACCTCTTGAATTTTAAATCTTTTAAGAATATGTGCGGCTTCAATTTCTCCGCGTGCCAGACGTTGTGCATCTACACGCGCAATATGATAACCCATGGAGGTGCGCACGATACCGGTGGTTTTTCCGACGGGTGTATTATAAATCGCTGTTTCTAAATCATAAAAACCTTCGGGCAATATGGCAGTAACATAACCGATATTGCCGCCTTTCGTTTTGCTGTAAGTATCGTCCGATTCTGCGCTAACAAGTGATTCAAAGGATTCGCCTTTTTGTAAGCGTGTTTGAACCGAAAGCGCACGATTGTAAGGACCTGCTGTGTCTTTATCAACGCGAAATAAAATATGACTGATTTTCAGATCTTTTACCATGCGCGCATGTGCTTCACGTGCTAATTTTTCACCCACTTCTCTGTCTGTCAAATAACTATCGGCTAATTGTCGGCGATAACCGTTTAATTCTTCTTTCAGTGCCGGCAGCGTATCTAATTTCATTTCACGCGCTCGCGCCACTTTCATCTTGAATTTGGTGTATAAATCCAAATATTCTTCAAGGGAACCGCGACTGTAATCTGCTTTCGCGCCATTGGTTTTGCCGTAAATATAACTAAACTCGTCGGTGTATGTCGGCTGTCCGTTGACTGTAAATAAAATTTTACCGTTTTGAGCGAACGTCGAAGTATAGAAACTACACAATATAAACGTGTAAAAAAATGTCTCCTTAAAATTTACGGGAATAAATAACATGATTAATGGTTAATGGTTAATGGTTGATCGTTAGTTATAAATTTCACTAACAACTAACCATTATTACTTGATATTTTTGATTTAGGAACTTGAAACGATGAACCGATAGAAAAATTTTAAAAGTTAAAATAATTCCGGCGCAAAAGTAAATTATTTTAAGCGGTTTTACAATTTAATTGAAAATTGACAATTGATAGTTGACAATAAACAATTTAATTGTAAAACCGGTGACAACGCCGATAATATTAGGTCGTTGTCAATTTTCAACTTTCAACTGTAAAACCGGTGACAATGAAATATTGTGCGACACCGTAAGTGAGCATGACAATAAAATGTGCGCCCGACAGTGGTTGTACAAATTGATTGAAGGCAAGACAAAAATCTGAAATAATAAATAATACTGCGCCGATTAAAACCAGATTGTATGAAGTTTTTGATACCGAAGGCTTAAAACGATTAAATACCGCGACGAGCATTGTCAAAATAGTAGCGGTGTAAATAAAAATCGGTATTTTTAATGCCGCATCAACGTGCGGTATCAAAATAAATAATGCGAATAAACCTGCAAAAATTGCACCAAGAAGTAAATACGACAACCGGTTTTCATTAAAATAAAATCCGTTATTGTCTTTTATGAAAGTAAAAATATAGAAAATATGTCCGATGAGAAAAGCGACTAACCCGAAAATAAATCCGTTGTCGAAGAGTAAAATAATATCTCCTGCAAGACAAAAAATAAGTGCAACGAGCATAGTTTGATTTTGCTTGTCGCTTTTAAAACTCTTTGTCGCGCTTAAAAAATAAATTAAAAGAGCAATTACCAAAGCCGGTTTTGTAAAATACTCGGCAGTGTGCCAATTCAAAGTAATGGCAATGAGTTCTGCGATGAGTATTGCGGTATAAATGTATCTAAACTTCATGCGCTTTTTTTTATAGTGCGTTGCCCTATTCTGTTGCGTAAATAGGGCGTTGCCCTATTCTATTGCCGTAAGGCTTTCAGCCTATTTTTCGTTTTTATTTTTGTCTGTTGTCTGTTGTCCGTTTTCTAAAAGTCCATTGTCTAAATGTTATTTAATTAATTTCACATCGCCTTTATAAATTGTTTCAACGCCGTCTGTAAATTTGATAATGGCAAAATACGTAAAACTATCCGGCGATAAATACGCGCCAAGAAATTTTCCGTCCCAACCTGTATTAGGTTGTAAATTATCTTGTTCATACACCAAATTGCCCCATCGATCGAAAATTTTTAGTGTTTTAACCCTATCCACTTGATAATCGCCGTAAATGGTGAAGATGTCGTTGATGTTGTCGCCATTTGGTGAAAAGGCATCGGGAATATAAATATGCCTGTTCGGATCGATAATAATTTTAAATTCAGTTTCTACTTTGCAATCATCATCATTAACGGCTTGAAAACGTACGGATGCAGATTGTGTCGGTTTAACTGTTGTCGTCAAGCAACTGTCGCACGAAAATACCAGGCTATCTGTGCCGAGCCACTTGACTTTTTTTGCCGAAAAATTTAAAATCGGCGATAAAATCAAGCTGTCGCCGAGTCGAATTTTATAAATATCGGCAATATGAACTGTTAAACTCGGATTTCGAGTCAAAGTCGTGTTCGTGCGCGTATAATTATAACAACCCAAAGGATTTACAATTTTTGCGAGTTTTGTTCCGACATTCGCCGGATTACATGATACGCGATTAACGACAGTTGTATCCGGTGTAATTACTGTTACCGTCAGTAAAATTGCCGTGTCGCACGTCAAATTATTCGGAATGGGTGAGATATATTTACCGCTTTTACTCACTAAAAATCTGCCGACTTTAATGGTATCGCCGGCACATATATTTCTCGATTTAAAAATAGTATCGTGTGGTGGTGCAGCCGTGATAACAAGAAATGACGTACTGTCGCAGCCGTAAATGTTTCTGAAAAGATTGGTGTAAACGGTCGTTTCTTTCACCCAATTATTACTCACAAAAGTACTGTCACCTTCGCAAAAACGGACAAAGGTTGTCGTCGAATCATTTCTGCGCGGTGCCGGTGTGAAAGTATTAATTAAAATTTTTTTACAATTACCACTGATTGTAATGCGCGCAGTATCGGAGTAAGCTGCAATTTTTCTTTTACAATCAATCGAATCGTGTCTTGTCGTATCGTTTTGCTGAAAATAAGTCGTCGTTATATAACTGTTGCAACCTAACAAGCTCGTAGATATTTGCGTTTCTTTTTTATTTATTTTTGTCGGATCGCAAGTAGCAGCGGTGGTAAAAGTTGTATCAATTTTTGGCGGCGGCACGTAGCCGAAACGTTCGGTAAGACGAGAAATTTTCACAGCCGGCGTGCAAACTTTCTTAAATGATTTATCTATCCAATTGAATTCATAAATATTTGAAATTGGAAAAGTATCTGTCGGATTAATACTTACTACATAAGTTTTCTTTTCGTTACAGACGTAATAGTCGAAAATACCCGTAAAAATATCATCGGCAGTCGGGAGTGTTGCATAAACCGAGCAGTTTGCCGGATCTTTCAAGTTCAAATTAATAATCGCGGCACCGTTTGTAAAATAAACACCGCCTTGATGAAATTCAAAATTACCCGCCGATTGTGTTGTCATACCGTTTATTGAAAACGTTCCCAAAGATTTTTGCGCCGATGTTTTCGGGTCGAAAGTATAACCTAAATCATTTCCGGATGACATGATATAAAATAAGCCGGTACTGTCAGCAGACATAGCACCGAATGTATTGCCAACTCCCAGATTTTTTACTAAAACTTCGCCACCTGTTACCGAATTATACGTGTTGATGATTGAGCCGCTTGCTGAGGCACTGTATAATTTCCCGTCCGGATTAAAAGCAATAACGGCAGGGACTTTACTTGGCTGCGGTTGAAATATTTCAAAAGAACATTTATCGAGTTGTAATTTGCCCAATCTATTTTTCACGTCAACGAAATAGATTTCTTGCGCTTTAATTTTCGATAAAACGCACAAAAAAAGAATAATTCCAACAAACAAATGCTTAATCAATTTTGACATACGTGTTTGTACTATTTTTTTTAGAAAAACCGGCTTACATACATCTCAAAATTAATATTATTTTTTGGTTTTTTAAAATAAAATTGATTCAGCGATTATTTTATCGAAAGCGCGTTCAACTTAATAATTAAACTTTCGTCGTTGCCAATAATTTCCGTACGCTGATAATGCCGACACCATTCGCAATAATTTGCAACAAACCGCCGACGATTGCCATATTTTTCATGAAATGGAGTGAAACATTTCTGCGCGTTTCATGGTCTGTCATCGGAATTAACCAAAATTTATTGAGCATAATCGTGAGCGGAATCCAATAAAATAAAATTAACCACGCACCCATAGCAGCGCGATACCCGATTAAAATCAGAGTAGCACCCAAAATTAAACACGCCGCCGAACCGTCAATCAATAAATCTTGATTCCAAGTAATGCCATGTTGCGCCATAGATTTGCAAGTCGTATCTCTAAAAAAAATTTTATCAAATGCCTCGAAATAAAAAATGACGGACAGAAATGCGCGCCCGAGTAAATCTAAAAAGTTTTTCATGGTTCTAAAAAATTTAAAAATGAGATAAGGAATGAGAAAGAAATAAGTTTTGCCGGTAGGATTAATTATTTTTTGGTCAAAATGTTTATCTTTTAAGGAGAATATCGGGTAATACTTAACGCAAAAGATGAACATTCTGAACACAAAAGAATAAGTCTAACGGTAGAACTTATTTCTTTCTCATTCCTAGAAATAGTGTGAATTTAAAAGTGGACAAAAGTACAAACCGGAACCGGTAATTTTTTCATAAAAAAAACCTGTTTTCGTAAAATTAATCAGTAAAGTAAAACAAATCCGCTTACTTTTGCTTTTAGTTTAAGTACCAAAATAATAAACGATTTTCTTTCATTTTTCATTCATCACTAAAAGTAAAACGAGGTAATTTTTTGAGCGAAATTATTTTAAACATCGAAGACGTTGATTTAGTCGCCTTATACGGCGAAAATAACGTGAAGTTAAACCTCATTCGTAAAGCCTATCCGGACGCAACGATTACATCGCGCGGCAGTCAACTCAAAATTAAAAGTGAGAAAAAAGGCGACAGCCAAGGGATTAAAGATCGCATTGAAGCGATGTATCGTATGCTGCGCGACGGCAAAGAACTGAGTACACAAATCGTTGAGGATATGTTGAAAGGCGGCAACCCGCACGAAACGCGCTTGTCAACCGGTGCCGATAATTCTACGATTGTTTACGGCAAAGATGGCACACCTATTAAAGCCAAAACGCGCAATCAAAAAAAACTGGTGGATGCGATTGAAACACAAGATATTGTTTTTGCTATCGGTCCCGCGGGTACCGGCAAAACTTATGTTGCAGTTGCAATGGCTGTGCGGGCTTTAAAAAATCGGGTCGTCAAACGGATTATTTTAACGCGACCGGCAGTGGAAGCAGGAGAAAATCTCGGTTTTTTACCCGGCGATTTAAAAGAAAAGATTGATCCGTATCTGCGCCCGTTGTACGATGCACTCGACGATATGTTTCCTGCCGATAAACTTTTGCAGTTTATTGCGAATAGAACCATCGAAATTGCACCGCTCGCATTTATGCGCGGACGTACTTTGAACGATGCATTTATTATTCTCGATGAAGCGCAAAACACAACGACAATGCAAATGAAAATGTTCTTGACCCGTCTCGGACCCAATTCAGTTTGCGTTGTCACTGGTGATATGAGTCAAATTGATTTGCCGTACAGCGTTAAATCCGGTTTTCGGCACGTACTCGAAATTTTGCGCGATGTGGAAGGCATCGGTCACGTTTATCTCACCACCGAAGACGTTGTACGCCACCGCTTAGTAAAAGAAATCATTAAAGCGTATGATGTGGACGATGAAAAACGTCGCGCCATTCGTTTACTCGGAGAAAGTAAAGACCATAATACAAAAGATGCAGCAGAAAAACTCATGGCATCTGTAAAAATGGACGAAGCGATTTCGAAAAACCAACCGCCACCCGCTTCCAACGGTTCTCCGATTGTTCCGCCGGATATTTCTACGAATGGTATTCATTGAAATAAACAACGCCGATAAGAATAAAATTTTTATTGGCGTTGTTTGTTTTAAGTAACTGAATGTAAATAAACGCCGGTTTTATTTTGTACGAATAATTGTAAATCAATGTATCAAAAGATTATTCATTGTTCATTGTTCATTACTTATCTATTCCAATCCTGCAATTACATTTATCAAAGCATTGCTCAATTGGTTGCGTTGAATCATGGCTTCACTGTAATCAATAATACCAATCATTTCTGTGTTGTTCAAACGATTGAGTCTTCCGGACAATAGCAAAACGGTGTCATGCGATTTTTTATCTTGATTTTCCGTGAGGTCGAGCAAACGTTCAATGACAACACCAATATCGCCTTTTGCCAAAAGATTTTTTAATTCGGTTTTAATGCCGGCAGTTGGTGCAGAAGTTTTATTTGTCGGTGGCGGACCATAATAATGATTATTGACAATCGTATTCCCTTGTTGAATATCATCGCCTTGACGAAAATCGCCGCCCACAGTTATTTTGCTGCGTTTAATTCTATTTTTTTCGTCCACATCGTTGCCGGATAGGTTGCCTTTATCTCCTTGATGAAAACTACCTTTCACATCAAGTTCAGAGTCGTCAATCGTGTTATGTGTTTTCAATTTATGACTTTCATAGATTTTTAATTTTTCTTCCAACTCGCGCATGAATTGAGGATTGTCGTGTAAATCTTCCAATTTGGTTTCAATGACAGCTTTTTTATAATCATACGATTTGGTTGTGTCGGATAATTTTGCCATGGTTTTAGGGTCTTCCGGTTTTAAAAACCAAGATTTTACCCATTTAGCAGATTCAGTAACAAATTCTTTCGGAAATTTTTTCACTTCTTCGTTTTCGGTGATGATACCGAGAATGTAAGAAACGGCGGTTTCTATGAGTGGCATAAATGCGTTTATTATTTTTTATGTGATTGATTGAGCAAATTTATTTAAAATTATTTATTGTTTGTTAGTTTTCGACCTGAATTTACAGAATTAAAAAATTACCGAAATTGATAAAATGAGCGTTCAAAATTATTGAAATTGTAGAGACGCGATGCTTCGCGTCTCCTGTTTAATTCGCCAATTATATTTGCTGTTAGTACTTGCCCTGCGTTGGTAAGACGCGAAGCATCGCGTCTCTACAATTTCAAAATTCGGTAATTACATTTAGACAATATCATCACCTTGACGAAAATCACCATCAATATTTAGTTTTACACGTTTCATCGTGTTTCTGTCATCGGCAGGGTTTACCGATTCTTTTCCCGTATTGCCTTGACGAAAATTCTTTTTTACCGTTGCTTCAACATCTTCCATAGTGTTGTAGCTTTTACGTTTTTCTGTTTCATAAATTTTTAATTTTTCTTCCAATTGCTTCATAAAATCTGTGTTCGTTGACAGTGCTTTAAGTTGTGCGTCAATAACTGATTTTTTGACTGCATCAAGTTGCTTTTCATCTGATAAGATTGAAGTTACTACCGTTTCTTCCGGTTTTAAAAACTATAGATTCGAGCGTTAACTTATGAGTTTATAGCCGAGTTTTGGATGTTTGAAAAATGATTGAATTAGAGTTTTATTTTTCTTCATGTCATCCATTGC
>JAYTNA010000784.1:0-4817 GCA_043748865.1 Saprospiraceae bacterium | reverse complement strand
TACAATTTTCTATATTTACAAATTTTTTATCGAATTATGGCACTTAATTAGCCACGTACAGGAGCTTACAGAAACATTTTTCATGCTCGGCATACTGACTTTGGTGGATATGATTATGGTCATCAATTTGATTATTATAATTATTATTGGCGGCTATTCAATATTTGTGAGTAAAATGAATTTAGATAAACATGAAGATGAACCGGATTGGTTAGAAAAAATGAATGCCGGCACAATGAAGGTAAAATTGGTTGTCTCTTTGGTGAGTATATCCGGTATTCATTTATTAAAAGTATTTATGAATATTGAGAACACGCCTAACAATAAAGTATGGTTGCAAATAGCAATTCATTTTGTTTTTCTAATCTCAGCTATTTTATTGGCTTACACAGATAAAATTTTAAACTCGAGTCACGAAAAATAAAATTTCAACTTCCATAGTACTATTTCGGCTGCATTTTCAACTTTCAACTTTCAACTTTCAAATATGTCCGCAGTACAAAAAGAAGTGAAACGCATGACGACGCACATCATGCAAGTGATGAAACAACGCGGCGAAAAAATTGCGATGCTTACCGCTTACGATTTTTCATTGGCGCGTATCGTTGATGAAGCCGGAATAGATATAATTCTTGTCGGAGATAGCGCAAGTAATGTAATTGCCGGACACGAAACAACGCTGCCGATTACTTTAGATCAAATGATTTATCATGCGCAATCGGTGGTGCGCGGCGTGAAACGCGCTTTTGTTGTCGTTGATTTACCTTTCGGTTCTTATCAAGGCAATTCGCGTTTGGCACTTGAATCTGCTATAAGAATAATGAAAGAATCGGGTGCGCACGGCGTAAAACTAGAAGGCGGTTCTGAAATACAAGAAAGTGTAAAAAGAATTTTATCTGCCGGTATTCCTGTTATGGGACATTTGGGTTTAACACCGCAAAGTATTTATAAATTCGGCACCTACGCCGTGCGTGCGAAAGAAGAAGTAGAAGCAGATAAATTGCGCAGTGATGCGTTGTTGCTACAAGAAATTGGTTGTTTTAGTATGGTTTTAGAAAAAATACCGGCGACTTTAGCGAAAGAAGTATCGGAAAGTATATCAATTCCCACAATCGGTCTCGGTGCCGGTCACGATTGCGATGGGCAGGTTTTGGTTTTGCACGATATGCTCGGCATAAATAATGAATTTAAACCCCGCTTTTTAAGAAAATATGCCAACCTGTACGACGATATTAAAAACGCCATTGAACATTATGTCGCGGATGTAAAAGCGAAGGATTTTCCTAATGAAACGGAACAATATTAATGGACTTACTGATTTACTGATTTTAGAAAAAGTCTGGTGTCAGTAAGTCAGTAAGTCTATCACCCATTTAAACCGAAACATTACCTGTGCGTTTCAAAATACCCCACTGTTGCAACTCGCCTTTAATTGCTTTTCTGTAAGAGCGATATAAAATCACGTACATTATCGGACGATAAACAAAACGTTGTGGAAAAAGCATCCATAGTGAACGCGGTGATTCGCCTTGAAAACGAAAGGCAATGTATCCGCAAAAAATATCAACGAGCATAAAAGCGAAATAGAAAATTAAAATTTTTGAACCGACACTCCAAGTCAGCAGCGACAATAAGAGTACCAAATCTGCGAAAGGTGCGAAAATCGGCAGAATGAGTTGAAAAATTAAAATATTCGGCATCGCAATCATGCCGAGTCCGTTATATTTTTTTATGAAAAGTGTATCTCTATTTTTCCAAAATGCTTGCATTACGCCGAAACACCAACGAAAACGTTGTTTCATAAATTGCGGAACCGTTTCCGGTGCTTCCGTAATTGCAACGGCATCATTTGCTGCCACAACTTTCCAACCGTTGCGTAACAGGCGTATAGTTACGTCGCAATCTTCTGCTAAAGTATCGGTCATGTAGCCGCCAATTTCTTGAAGTGCGGATTTTCTGAACGCACCAATAGCACCCGGGACAACCGTAATCGCGTTCAAATATTCCATTGCCAATCTGTCAAAATTTTGCGAAGTGATGTATTCAACGGATTGCCAACGCGTAAGCCAATTAACTTTGTTCCCGACCTTCACATTTCCGGCAACTGCTCCCACTCTATCGTTTGACATTTTTTTAATTAATTCCGTGACAGCATTTGGTAAAAGTTGTGTGTCTGCATCAATATTCACTAAAATTTCGGCAGTGCTGTTGGCGATACCATAATTCAATGCGGATGCTTTTCCGCCATTTATTTTTGCCAAAATTTTTACTTTCGGATTGTTGTCAAAAGCCGCTTTTACAACTTCATAAGTATTATCTTTTGAACCGTCGTTCACAAAAATTATATCGTAATTCGGATAATCTTGCAGTAATAAACTGTTGATGGTTTTTACGACGGTTATTTCTTCATTGTATGCGGGAACGATGATGCTGACACTTTTAGTCGGTTGGTCGGTTTGTCGGTTGGTCGGTTGGTCTGAGACCAACTGACTAACCGACAAACCGACTAATTGACTCTTCTCTTTCCTCTTCTGCAAAAATGCCAGAATCAAAATGAATAAATTGCGCAGCATAGAAAGGCCTACTGCCGTATAAAAAACACCACTGAAAGTTTTTTGTAAAAAATAGATGACCGATAAAATATAAGCATCCACCTTATCTAAAAATGCTTGTCCTTTAGGAACGAGCGGCATTAAAACATCTTTTTTTTCTCCTAAAAGTTCGGCAATCGTAATAAATTCATAACCATTATCTCTGAAATATTTAATAATGCGTGGTAAAGCATCAATCGTTGCTTGTCTATAGCCACCGGCATCATGCAGTAAAATCATGCTCCCGTAATCTTTTTCTCGAATCAAACGGTTGACAATCGAATCGGCATTGATGTGTGCCGCATCCCAATCTTGCGGGTCAAGACTCTCGCCCATTGTCAAATAATTTTGTTTTTTGGCGAGCATTACCGGGCGCAACTCTTCCTGAGTTTCCGGTTCAGCATCGGCGAGATAAGGAGCGCGAAACATAATTGTTGAACGTCCGGTCACAATTTCTATCAGCGAGCGCGTTGCATTTAACTCTAATCCGGCACGCCATTCCGAAACTTCCACCATATTCGGATGCGTAAAGGTGTGATTGCCGATTTCAAATCCTTCATTGAAAATGCGTTTGAGGAGTGGTAAATTCTCCTCGGCATTTTTTCCGACAACAAAAAATGCTGCCGGCACTTTTTCTTTTTCTAAAATATCTAATATTTGCGGAGTCCATTCCGGATCAGGTCCGTCATCAAAAGTTAAAACTATTTTTTTGCCTTTAGCTTTTCCGAATTTTCGCACTACATAACTTGTCGGCAGATCAATAAAAGTTTCTTCGGTAATAATTTTTTGTTTTTCGTCATACTTAAAAATCACCTTACCTTCTTTTGGTGTACTTAAAACATCGAGTACTTCACCTTCGCCGATATAATCCACATTAGTAGATAAGAGCGAACTTTTTACGGAACTTATATCAAAATTAGTTTTTTCAAGCGCAGAGCGCGATAAGTCTTTATCATAAAAACTCCAAATACGCGGATCTTCCGCACCCAAACGCCACAAAGCAGTACCACGCCAACCGGCATCGTCAGCAACGCGTATCACATTAAAGTTTGACACAGCATCTGTGAAGCCTACAAAGTGCGTTACGGCAGAAGAATCATCGTATTTAAAACTTAAATTGTAGGAGTCTTTATTAAATTCAATAGTTGTCGAGTCCGATTCTTGTGCAATAGCCAATGCTTCTTGAAAAGTTATTTCATCACCGAGTGTTCCTTTTTTACCCCAATCGTAAGCATAACCGGCAATACACAATATGAGTTTTTCGGGCGGTACTTTTGTACTTATGTCATTCACTATCTCTTGGACCCATTTATGGGGCGCGATATCACCCGATTCCGAATTAGCGTTGTGCGCATCATACGCCATGACATAAAGTAGGTCATTGTATTTTTGAAGTTCCTTTATATCGTAATCTTCATTTAGAGGTTGAATATCTTGCGTCACCAAAAAACCTTCTTTATGCAAGGCGGTGTAAAGTTCTTTTTGAAAAAGTGTGATATACTCGTTTGTTTTTTCGCTATCGAAAGCCTCAAAGTCAAGATTGATACCATTAAATCCGTATTTTCTCAAAGTCGTTAAAATACTCTCTATAAAATTTTTGCGCTTTTTATCGTCGTGAATTACATTACTCACATTTTTACCATTCCATTTATCGCCAAAATAATTTGTAAGCATCGGCACAACTTTTACGTTCGGATTTTTTTTCAGCAAAGCCAAAGCACGCGGATCAATTTTTACCAAAACCGTATCGGCATTGTCCGGCAGTTGCATCCATTCCGGCATGACCATGTTGAGTTTCGTAATGTTGTCGCGCAGCGAATAATAACTTTGTACATCCCAATTGACAAAAAAAGCGGAACGTAATCGGTTTTCAAAAGGAAATGGTGTTTGATTGACATTCGGATGAAAAGCAGAAGTTTTTTTTAGACTTGAAATATTCTTACTACCGGCAGTGTTATGTATTTTTCCGGAGGTGTCGGCAGCAATGGCATCTTTATATCTATTGAAAAGGGGAGGCAGTGGTGGTTTACTTTTTAAAGAAATAGAAATAATAACGCAAGTAGCAGCCAAAACTAAAAACACGACTAAAATACGTGATAACCATTTTATGCGTTGCCATCTTTTCGTTGAGTCTGTACTAAATATTTGAGTTTTCTCAGACATTAAAATAGAGTGATAAGAAAGAATGATGAATTAAATTGAATGATATGCGTGAATTAGTCTATA
>JAYTNA010000783.1:0-2327 GCA_043748865.1 Saprospiraceae bacterium | reverse complement strand
GGACAATTGGAAGGCGAGTTAGCGGCATTGTCTCTCGGAAAAATTTACACGTTTGGTCCAACTTTTCGCGCAGAAAATTCAAACACGACGCGACATTTAGCTGAATTTTGGATGATTGAACCGGAAGTCGCTTTTCACGACCTTGAAGACAATATGAATTTGGCGGAAGATATGCTCAAGCACGTCATCAAATATACTTTACAGCATTGCAAAGAAGATTTAGATTTTTTGAACGATCGACTTGCGACAGAAGAAAAAGATAAACCCCAAGCTGAACGTTCTGAAATGAGTTTGATAGAAAAACTAAATTTTGTTTCGAGTAATGATTTCGAGCGATTGAATTATACTGATGCGGTTGAAATTTTGGTGAATTCAAGTCATAATAAAAAAGGGAAATTCAAATATCCCGTGTCGTGGGGAACTGATTTGCAAAGTGAACATGAACGCTATTTAGTTGAAAAACATTTTAAAAAACCGGTAATACTGATTAATTACCCGAGAGAAATAAAAGCATTTTATATGCGCCAAAACGACGACTGTAAAACCGTTGCCGCTATGGATATTTTATTTCCGGGAATTGGCGAAATCGTCGGCGGTTCGCAACGCGAAGAACGTTTGGATAAATTGTTGGCGCGAATGGCAGAAGTCGGTATTCCGGAACACGAAATGTGGTGGTTTTTAGAAACGCGCAAATACGGCACTTGTCCGCACGCCGGTTACGGTCTCGGTTTCGAGCGTTTGGTTTTATTTATTACCGGCATGACAAATATCAGAGACGTGATTCCTTTTCCAAGATTTCCGGGCAGCGCGGAGTTTTAGTTTTTTGGGACAACAGACAACGGACAACAGAAAAATTTCTATGGTCTGTTGTCTGTTGTCCGTTATGTTAATTTCGCATCATAGAAAAAATGTTTGAGCAACTTCATCATACTTTTTTCGATGTCGGAATAGGGTAAAATTTCTTTGCCGGTATATAAAACCATAAAAGCATATTGAACCGGATTTTCTGGATTGTATTGAGAAATTTCTAAAAAAAATTCGGCTTTGCGTAAACGATAAGATTCTCTTATACGGCGACGTAAGAGATTGCGGTCAACGGCGCGTTTAAATTTTTTTTTAGGAACACTTAAGGCAAATTGAACAGGAATGAATTTTGCGGTATCGGTTTCGGGAGTTACAACAATAGCAGCAGAAGTATAAACCAATCTTAAAGGGTACGCAGCAAAAGAACGCCCATCTGAAAACAGATGGGCGATTGTTTTTGTACTTTTTAGTCGTTCCGCTTTTTGAAAAGTGTTTTTCATGTGAAGAAAGGGAACAATTTTTTAATGAAAAACGAACAATCAATAATGAACAATTTTTAGTTTTGTTCATTATTCGTTATTCATTCTTCATTTATTTCGAGTGTCTTTCATCAGACACAGTTAATTTATGACGACCTTGAGCGCGACGACGAGCCAAAATTTTACGACCGTTTTTTGTAGACATACGTTGGCGAAATCCGTGTTTATTAGCACGTTTTCTTTTCGAAGGTTGGAAAGTTCTTTTCATCGGAACAGCCTAATTTTTATAATTTTAATAATTCATTTCAAAAGTGGGGCAAAGATAGTATTTTCGATTGTTACCGGCAAATTTTTTCAAAAATAATTAAAATAAATTTGCCGGTAATATTACACCTAGTAAATTTTTTTGCGTCCTTTGCAGATAATTTATTCAGAAACACTACTAAAATGAAAGAACAATTTGAAACGGCGCGTCTGAAACTCATTCCTTGCAATAAACAAATTTTTGAAGCTATCTTAATAGGTGATGATGTTTTGGCAAATTTGCTTTCTGTAGAAGTACCCAAAGGTTGGACGGATGTTGCGGATAGTTCCCCTTTTGAATTTGCTTACGCTGAAATAAAAAAAAATCACAATCAGATTGGCTGGTGGACTTATTTACCGATTTTAAAAGCAGAAAATTTGCTTATTGGCAGTGGCGGATACAAAGGCAAACCCGCCGGAGATGGGGTTGTAGAAATCGGATATGAAATTTATGAACCTTACAGAAACAAAGGTTTCGCTACAGAAATGGTGCGCGCTTTAATCCATCGTGCGTTCGAAAATAAAAAAGTAAGAAAAGTTTTAGCATATACTTTGGCATTTAACAACGCGAGTTGTCGCGTTTTAGAAAAATCTGGGATGCTCTTTACAGAACAAATTTACGATTCGGAAGATGGCGATTTGTGGCAATGGGAAGTTTCATTTGATAAAAGAGAAACGATTCAGAGTCTAATGGTTAATGGTTAATTGGTTTATTGGTGATTGGTTTATTGGTAGTCTTCG
>JAYTNA010000782.1:0-3415 GCA_043748865.1 Saprospiraceae bacterium | reverse complement strand
TTGAGAAGTCACGCCTTCAGCCAAAGCATCAACTGTTGTAAGCCAGTGTGTCAAGTTCATATTCACATCCCAACGGAAATCTTTAGATTTAATAGGTACTAAACCCAAAGTAATATCGTAACCTTTAGTACTTAATTGACCTGAATTTAGAACTGCCGTGCTATAACCGGTTGAAGATGCAATAGGTACAGGCAAAATTTGATCAGTAGATTTACGCGAATAATAAGAGGCATTTAATGTTATGCGATTATTAACACCTTTCAATTCAATACCTACCTCTATGTCCGTCGTTTTAGATGGTTTTAAATTCGTGCTACCCAATTGTGTGCTTGCTAAATAACCCACTGCACCATTATAAGGGAAAGTAATACCGTTTGTCCAACCATCTGCCGGTGCCGGTTTTACATAAGATGTATATGTCTGATAAGGTGACGGCGCACCACCACCGACTATACCATAACTTGCACGTAGTTTACCGAAATTCAAAACATCGTTTTTAGCCATCCATTCTGTAAAAACAATACTTGTTGATACTGAGGGATAGAAAAAAGAGATAGCAGCGGCATCAAATGCTTTAGGTACAATTAAAGTAGAGTTCCAGTCATTTCTGCCGGTGACATCTACATACAACCAGTTTTTATAACCCAAATTTAAAACACCATAAACACCGAAGTTTTTTCTTTCATCTCTGAATAAGCCCGTGTTGATTGAACCTACATTATTTAAACTTGTATATCCCGGAAAAGCCAAGGCATCTCCTACGATTGTAGTATTCAATAAATGTTTTTCATAATGATTAGCACCCAGCGTATAACCGAAAGTAATATCATCGGTTAAATTTGTACTACCCAAAATATTTAAATACGCGTCAATACTATTGAAATTGTATTTGTCATCAATGACGTTTCCTTCAGGGAAACTCCGAGAGTTAATTTCATAAGTTTGTGTACGTGCGTCAGAATAAGTATCCGTACCTAATTTAGTATTGACTTTAAATAATTTACTAAATTCGTAAGTCAAATCGAAGTTACCATAAAAACGGTTCACTTTGTCATTGTACGGGTTTTTCAAAATTACCCAATATGGATTGTCATATCCACCACCATTACGATAATTTCTTTGACGACCATCCGACAAATAAATGGCTCTGTTTCTACCCGTGCCATCATCGTCATTTAAAGGATCTGCTAATCCATAGGAATTGTCAAAAGTCACAGGTGTTCTCAATAAACCCAACATCAAACCTGAGAGATTTGAGCCTTGTTGGATACGGCGACTTGTTGAATAAACATAATTGAAATTTGTAGTGATTGTCAATTTATTATCTAACAAACTTGAGCGCGTTGACAAGCCTGCGGTTGTTCGTTGAAAATTATTTAATGGCACGATACCGTTTTCGTTATTATTGCCAAAAGATACACGAATAGATGAATTATCGCCCAAATTACTTGTTAAAGCCAAATTTGTTTGAAGCGAGTTTCCTTTTTGGAAAACACTGTAAGGATCGTAAACATTTACTTTTTTACCTGAACTGTTTGCATTGGATTGTCCAACGATAAATCCATTTTGATCATAGTCATTCGGACCACTTTTATCGTAATACAGCGAATCAACATTCGGCCCCCAAGAAGTTGAAGTACTTGTATTAAAAGCTCTCAAATTACCACCTGTTCCTTTTGCAAATTGAGTTTGAAGTCCTTGTACTTGAGTAATTTGCGATGTAGTATAAGTGGAAGAAAACTCAACACCGATACCTTTTTTCTTAGAAGAACCTTTTTTTGTTGTGATAATAACAACACCTTTTGCACCTTCCACACCATAAAGTGCCGAAGCTGATGCCCCTTTTAAGACGGATATACTTTCGATATCATTCGGATTAATGTCAATACCGCGATTCGATTGTGCAACACCGCCAGTGGAGCCTTGAGTTTGATACGAACTATTATCAATACGAATACCGTCAATAACCATTAGGGCTTGATTATCACCGTCTAATGTCGTTTGACCACGAATAACAATACGCGAAGAAGCACCTGCTGCACCACTTGCACTGTTGATTTGAACACCCGAAACTTGTCCGGCAAGTGCATCAATAACATTTGTTGTATTGGCTTTTGTTAAATCTGCACCACTCACGGATTGTTGCGCGTAACCGATAGATTTCTCAGCTTTTGAAATACCTAGAGCCGTAACAACCGTTTCATTTAATAAAACGCCTTGTGCCATTTTGACATCAATAACACTTGAATTACCGATAGCTACATCTTGAGAAGTATAACCGGTAAAAGACACTTGCAAAGTTGTCGCATTTGAAGGTACAGTAAGTGAATACTTGCCGTCTAAATCCGTAACAGTACCGCTTGTTGTGCCTTTGACAACTACGCTTGCACCGAGAAGGGATTCTCCTTTCTCATCAGAGACTGTACCTGATACAGTTCTTTGAGCAATTGAAATACTTGCACCTGCTAAAAGCAGTGTAAGCATAAGTAACAGTTTTTTCATAACGAAAAAATTAGGTGATAAAATATTTGAAAACAGCCGTAAAAGTATTCTGCTTTTACTTTTTAAAGTGATTACAAAACAAACACACGCAAAAATATAAAAACAAGCGAAATTTCTCTATAATTATTGTAAAACTTATCGTGCGTAATGGAAAAGTATTCAGTTTGATTTTGAGAAATAGGTTTATTATGTATTTTCTACTTGCTTACTTGCTTAACGATATAGTTTTGAAAACGCTGCTTAATATTTAATTTATTGATGTTAGGCGAGCGGCAGAGCTGCGAAATATTGCGGTGCTACACATCTTTTGCGCAACATGAGTTATTTTCTGAAGTCATCTTTTGAAATTTGTCTTTATATGTATTGAATCTCAAAGTTCAGTGCCCTTTATACTTCCACACCGAAGATTTCATAAATACTTTAAAATCTTCAATACCCAAACTGCCTTCTTTGCGCGCCAACTCTTTGCCGTCGGGTGAAAGAAAAACAAGCGTCGGATAGGCTACTACACCAAATTGAGAACTCAAAGCCACTCCGTTATCTTTTTCTGCATCCACTTTCAAAGCGACGCAGTTAGAAGTCATATAATCTGCTACGTCCCAATCTCTGAAAGCACCTTGGTCCATCATTTTGCACGGATAGCACCACGTCGTATAAAAATCGAGAAAAACAACTTTGTTTTCGATTTTTGCTTTTTCTAAAGCTGCCGATAAATCTGCAGTCGTATTAAAAGATATACGTGTCGGTTTGTTTTCGTCGCTTATAGATGAAGTATCCATAGGAGAAGATGAAGTAGTATTTTTTTTTGATGAATTACAAGATGAAAAAAAAAGTACTGAAATAAAAATAAAAAAGGCAGATAGATAAGATATAGTTTTCTTTGGGGTGCTTGAAATAAGGTGCATCCTATTTG
>JAYTNA010000781.1:0-6119 GCA_043748865.1 Saprospiraceae bacterium | reverse complement strand
TTGTTGAGCCGAAAGATAGGGCGTACGCAAATGCGTGTTCAGAAAAGTTTGCATCGTTTCTTGAGTCCATTTTTTTTCCTCCCATAGCTTGTCCGCTAAAGTTTCTAAACGTTGTGCCTTAAAAGCGATTATCAGCTTTTTGAGTGCTTCTAATTCGTCATTTGGCAAATCTTTGGTTAATCGAAGTAGCAAAACTTGTACTTCATTTAATGGAAATTGAATTGCAGCTGCCATGTTATTTTTTTTTACAAATCTAATTAAATCTTTGGAAAATCAAGTATAAATCTCACGAATAAATGGTTTAGGAACGTGAAATAAATAAATCTGCCGGTAGACGTATTTTTTATGTTCATAAATTTATTGCCGACTAACCAACTAATTTACTTCTATAATGCGAAAATACAGAAGACTTCGATAAAAATCCGAGGTATTTTTCTTCGCTGTCCACCACCGGTAAATTCCACGCGTCTGTTTTTTCAAATTGCGACATGACGGCGTTCATTTCATCCGTTATTTTTAGTACAACCGGCGCGTCATTCATTAATTGTTTTACTTTTATAACTTCATAAAGTTCGGTTTGAAACATCATTTCGCGTACATTGTCGAGTGTAATCACGCCGACAAAAACATTTTCAATATCTGTCACCGCAAAAATATTTCTGTTCGATTGCGCAATGATACGCACTAAATCGCCCAAATTTTGATCAATAAAAATAGATTTTATATCTGTTTCAATCAGCGATTCGAGTTTGATTTGCATCAAAATATTGTGGTCGCGATTGTGTGTAAAAATTTTCCCTTTCGCTGCCAATTTCCGCGTTTCCATTGAAAATGGTTCGTAATGTTTTGCGACGGCAAAACTGATGGATGAAACAATCATCAAAGGAATCATCAAATCGTAACCGCCGGTGATTTCGGCAATCAAAAAAATAGCAGTGAGTGGCGCGTACATAACACCGCTTAAAACTCCCGCCATACCAACTATCGTAAAATTACTTTCCGGCAGTGTGTGAATGTGCAACAAATTGACAACCCGCGAAAATAAAAATCCGGCGTGTGCGCCGACAAAAAGTGAGGGCGCAAAATTTCCGCCGTTGCCGCCCGAAGAAAGTGTCAATGTTGTAGCGACAGCTTTCAAAAGCATCGTCAACAAAACTACGATAACAATTGTCCAATCTTTATTCAAATGAAACCAACTACTCCAACCGGCAGTTAAGAAATTAGCTTTGCCGCCGGCAATTTGTTTTATTGCGGCATAACCCTCTCCGAACAATGTGGGTGTCGAATAAATTAAGAAGGTGAGCAGCAAGCCGCCGACAACTAATTTTAAGTAACGTTTATCACCAAAAAATTCAAAAAAAGATTCAATCAGATGCACTGTTTTGGCATAGTATAAAGATACAAAAGCGGTGAACGCGGCAAGCAAAAAATAATAAGGTATGTTTGTATAATCGAATTTCTGTTGCAATTTGAAAGTAAAAAGCGGTTCTTCGTGAAAAGCAATCGTGGAACACAACATGCCGCAGGCGGCGGCGATAGCAAGCGGCGCAAATGAAGCTACGGAAATATCGGTGATTAAAATTTCTATGGCGAACATCATTCCGGCAATCGGCGCATTAAAGACAGCAGCAATACCGGCAGCGGTACCGCAACCTAAAAGCAAAACGCGCTCTTTATATCCCCAGTGCAACTCCGAAGCGATGTTGCTGCCAATTGCGGCACCGGTCACGACAATCGGTCCTTCCAAACCGGCAGAACCGCCGAAGCCGACAGTTATCGCACTCGTAATGACTTGCGAGTAAATTTTATGTCGCTTGACGAAGCCGGATTTTTTTGCAATTTCATAAAGAATATTCGGAATGCCGCGTTCTAAATTACCTTTCAAAAAGTAAACTGTGAATAAAACAGTAAGCAACAAACCGATAAAAGGATAAAAAATAATGCTAGGATTTTGTCTTTCTAATTTACCTTCAATAAACGTGTGATAAATCGTATGAACAATAAATTTAAGCGCAAGTGCCATTATACCCGATGCAAATCCGACAATTATACTTGATAATATAATGAATTGATGCGGCGTTAAACGTCTGCGTATGTAGGAAACAAGTTTATTCATAAGTCATGTGAATAATGAAAAATGAAAAATGAAAAATCTTGCTATAAATTGATGCTACTTATTCATACAAGATTGTTCATTATTCATTTTTCATTGTTCCTTACTTTATTAACGCAGTCTGTCCGCTGAGCGCACCAATTTTTCATCCCGCCGAATAAACCGTACCGCTAACCAACTGCAAATCATGGCAACGATAAGCGCGGGAATTGCAAAACCATAATTGGATTGTAGTGTGATACCGGTTGTATTTTCAGGAGCAACTGTTTTTGCAAATGTTTCGCGCGCATCCCAAAGACCGTAAATCAGAGTAGCACCGACAACCAAATTGCATAGCATCACTATGAGAGCTTGAGTCGGGCGGTTTTTGTATAAAAAAAGTGCAATTAAAAATCCGACAGCTCCGACTAATGAAAGTGCCATCAAAATTTTATCGTCTTGAATACTAAAAACGCTATCACTGTAGGGTGAGCCGGCACTCGGTACGCCATGAATTAAAGACATAAAATTTACAGCTGGCGATTCTAAAGAAAATACCGCACCGGAAGCTAAAAATAAAAATATAGATTGTATGCGTTGTAACATAAAATATTAATGGTTAATGGTTAGTGGTTAATTGTTAATGAAGAACATTAGATAAATACTAAAATTAACCATTAACCATTAACCATTGACCATTGAATTAATTGTCTATCTTCATTTTAAATCCGACACTGTGAATGTTTTCGATTTTTATGCGCGGATCATCACCGAGATACTTCCTTAAACGTGAAATGAAAACATCTAAACTGCGTCCGAGAAAATAATCGTCTTCTCCCCATAAACTCTCAAGTATAAACGAACGACGCACTACTTCATTTTTATTTTCGGCAAAAAGTTTCATTAAATCGCCTTCTTTTTGTGTCAAATTGCGTTCTTCATCACCAAATTTCAGCGAAAGATTTTTATGATCGAACAAATAATTACCAATAGTTAAATAAGTCGGCACCGGACCTTGCACCATTTTCGAGCGGCGCAGGAAAATATCTATTTTCAGAATAAGTTCTTCGATACTGAAAGGCTTCGTGATATAATCATCCGCCCCCAATTTCAATCCTTTAATGCGATCTTCTTTCATGGATTTCGCCGTGAGAAATAAAATCGGTACTTGCGTATTGTATTTTCGTATCAATTCGGCTAATGCAAAACCATCGGTATCCGGCAACATCACATCGAGGATGCATAAATCATAATCGTTTTTTTTAATAGCTTCTATTGCCGTTTTTCCGTTTTCGCAACAAATTACGGTGTAGCCTTGCAGTTCTAAATTGTCGCGTGTTACGAAACTCAAACTTTCATCGTCTTCAACATAGAGCAATTGTGCTTTCATAATCGTTTTGACAGAGTTAATGTAATTATTAGTTATGGGTTGTTAGTTGTTTAGTGAGCGCCTGATATAAATTGGCAACAAATAATCTTCAAAATAGATTATGGACTACGCAGTTAATTGCCGGCAACTGACGGCTGATAGCTAATAGCTGCCGGCGATGACGACGTTTTTTGAATTTCCAAAACACGCGGAATATCTATGGCAATACTCGTCCCTTTATTAATTTCAGATGCTAAAGTAATACGCCAATGGTGCGCGTGTGCAATATTTTTCACATAATATAATCCCAAACCGAAACCCTTTACGTTGTGAATATCGCCGGTAGAGACGCGATAAAAGCGATAAAAAACTTTTTTATGATGCTCATTGCTGATACCGATACCTTCATCTTTAATTAATAAACGAATAAACGCACCAGAATCTTCTGTCACGACCGATATATGCGGCTCACCTTCTTTAGAATATTTAATCGCATTGTCCAACAAATTATGCAAAATGTTGGTCAAATGTAATACGTCTGCTTTAATGTAAGGTTGTTTGGCTTCTAATTTTTGAATTAAAGTTCCGTTGAGTTGTTCAATTTTCACTTGAATAGTCGGCAAAACCACATGGAGCAACTCGTGTAAGTTAATCGTTTCCGGATTGATTTGGAGCGAATTTTTATCGAGCCGATTGATTTGCAATACTTTTTCAACCTGCATATTCAAACGATTATTCTGTTCGCGCATAATCGCCGTATATTTCGATAAACGCGCATCATTCACAATCGTAGGATAAGTTGCCAAAAAATCGGACGCCACTTTAATCGTTGAAATTGGTGTTTTAAATTCATGCGTCATATTGTTGATGAAATCGCGTTGCAACTCCGAAAGCCTTTTTTGACGCAGGATGACCGTTAAAGAATAAATGAAAAACAAAACCGTGAACAAAGAAATACCGGTAAAAACAAGTGTAAAACTCATTGAACCGATTAAATAAGATGTGCGTTTAGGAAAGCGCACGACGAAGTAATAATTAGCACCGGGATTATCTAATTTCGGAAAATTTTTATTGATGAGTGCCGAATCCGAAGCAGCCGAAAAAGTTATGTATCGCCCGTACACCATTTTTTCGTCGTGACAATCGTAAATCGAATAATCGAAATCTTCGTTAAGCGCAACTTGTTCTATGTTTTTGCGCAAATAAAAATCTAAAGTTTTTGCATCAATTTGGCTGTTAACATTGACGGCATAAGTATTTGACGACAGCGGTTTAATCAAATTTTGTTGCGGTAACAAGGCTTGATTCACCACCGAAATTTCTTTCGCTACATTTAATAAGGCGATATTAACGGCATGGTCAAAATTGCGTTCGGTTAAATCCCACGTGCGCAAGACCCAAAACGTTTGAGTGCCAATCACTAAAAGTATCGCTAATGCACCCAAAATTACAACCCGCGTAATGGTACTATTATTCATCTTTTAAACCAAAAAAAATTTGAAGCATAAAAATACATTCAAATTTAGGTTTTTTTTTGGTAATTGTATCAAAGTTGTTAAAAAAAAGAAAAAAAGTCCGACAAAAAACAAATCTGTTCTTTTCGGACTTTTTTCATCAAATCAAATTTTATACTCATTTCGCTTTCCTAATCATTATACTGCCGTGCATATTTTTCATTAGCATTTCAGGTCCGCCGCCGTTTATTTTTCCAATTATCCAATCTTCTACACTAATTTTATATAAGCCGGAATTATTCGTTTTAATCGCTTTCGGTTGAGATTTATTAATATCAATATCGAAATCGCTGTAAACTTCGCCCATTTCCGATTTTAATTTGACATTTGCTTTTACACCTGCCGGAAAAGTAACATCTACATCGCCGTTTAAAGTAGTAAATGCCAATGGTGCATTCGGCTCAACTGATTTAAAAGTCACAAGTACTGTTCCATTCACGGTTGTTGCAACCGCTGAACCTGAAATATTTGTAAGTGAAATACCGCCATTCACATTATTTACTTCTAATTTTCCGTTCACACCGTCAACAAAAATATTGCCGTTATTAACGGTGCCGAGTTTTAAATTTGCGTTTTGCGGTATTTTTAAACTCAGGTGAATGGGTCTTTTATATGAATCTGAATTGATATGGATGTGGTTGTTTTTTTCTTCGGCAGTCAATTCAAAATTCACACCCGAATTAATGCGCTTCATACCTTTAGAGTTGGTTTGAGAATTATTCTCATCATCGTTTTTAGAATTAGTTTGTGCATCAATGATGATGTCTTTGCCGTCGTAAGTCACAACTTTTATTGAGCCGTTTACTAAGTTAACGTCTAAAGAAAATGCTTTACCGGGTTCGCTCAAAGGTACAATCAATTGTTCTTTCGAATCTGTTTGTGCAGATAATTGGCACGTTAGAGTGATGAACACTAATACAATTTTTATCGCTTTCATATTATTTTTTTTATAGGGCGTTGCCCTATTTTGTTGTCTTTAAAATATTATTAATTTTTATTCTTTTGTTTCCCGGCATCCGGTGCCGACATCCGAAACTACGATTGCTTTTTTATATAAATATTCCCGTTCAACGTTTCAAATTTGAAAATCTTTCCACCGTTACCCACGCGCAAAGATGTATTTTTATTGAGTTTATAAACAGTG
>JAYTNA010000780.1:0-1085 GCA_043748865.1 Saprospiraceae bacterium | reverse complement strand
AACACAAAGCACACAAAGGTTCTCACAAAGTTCACAAAGAAAATTACAAAATGCAATTGAAAAAATCTTTTGAACACTCATGATTCATTGTTTATTATTTCTCATTCCTTATTACATTTGTCCTCTTTTTGTTAATTCTCATCTGGAAATTAACAATTAACAACTCACAATTAACAACTATAAATGACCAACTTTACATCAATTGCAGATGTGGACCACCCTGAAGCACTTTTACGTTTAGCTGAAAAATGCAGAGATAAAACAAGTACATTTTCTAAAAAAGGAAAAGGTAAAACACTCGGTATGATGTTTTTCAATTCATCGTTGCGCACACGCATGAGTACCGAACACGCGGCACAATTGCTCGGTATGCAAGTCATATCATTGAATGTAAACGATGCTTGGAATATTGAAATGGAAGAAGGTGCGATAATGAACTCCGATAAAGCCGAACACATAAAAGAACTCGCAGGCGTGATGAGTCAATATTGCGATATTCTCGGTGTCCGTTCTTTCCCGACGCTGACCGATAGAGAAAAAGATTATACCGATCCGGTGATTTCAAAATTTTGTAAATTTGCACAAATACCAATTTTAAGTTTAGAAGGCGCGATTGTACATCCATTGCAATCGCTCACGGATTGGATAACGATTGAACAATATAAAAAAAAACCGCGCCCGAAAGTAGTTTTGTCGTGGGCTCCGCATCCTAAAGCATTGCCGCAAGCCGTGCCAAATTCTTTTTCGGAGTGGATGCGACAAGCAGATTACGATTTCGTGATTACGCATCCGGAAGGTTATGAACTTGCAGAAAAATTTACGAACGGCGTGCCGATTGAATACAATCAAGACAAAGCCTTCAAAAATGCCGATTTTATTTACGCAAAAAATTGGTCGAACTACCACGATTATGGAAAAATTCTTTCGATGGACAGTTCTTGGATGATTACGGAACAAAAAATGGCACTTACCAACGATGCAAAATTCATGCACTGCTTGCCGGTGCGCAGGAATCAAATCGTTACTGATGCCGTTTTAGATTCTCCGAACAGTATAATTATTCCGCAAGCGCGTAATCGCACTTT
>JAYTNA010000779.1:0-6872 GCA_043748865.1 Saprospiraceae bacterium | reverse complement strand
GCACGACAATTGAATAAGTATTTTATTCCGAACCGCGTGATAATGGCAAGCACAGAGTGCAACGAAAAATATCCGATGCTCCGACATAATTTTCCGATTGATTCGGAAAATAAAACGGAAGAAGCGGCGATTTTTATTTGTCAAAATTTTGCGTGTCATGCGCCGATTGAATCTGTTTATGAAGCGTGGAAAAAAATTAAGAATTAAAAATTAAGAATTACTTCAGAGGATTTATCATTTTGGTGCAACTCACCAAAATAAGTATTACCACTCTTCTTCAAGTATCTGAAAAATCTAATTCTCGGTTTCAAAAAATTCTTAATTTTTAATTTTTAATCCTTAATTCACAATTCTCTATGAATAAAACGCGCAATTTATTTAGAATCATTGTTTTATTGCTGCCGGCAATTATTGTTCAAGCGCAACAACCGGCACAATACAGTTTATATATGCTGAACAACTATGGTACAAATCCGGCAGCAGCCGGATTTTCGTCGTCGCTTTTAGTGAACGCCGCATACAGAACACAATGGGTGGGCATTACCGGAAATCCGACGACACAATATATAAATGCGACATTGCCTTTAAATATTATCGGTTCCGGCGTAGGTTTTGCTTTTGAAAATGAAAATATCGGTGCGCGTTCCGGTTTCACGGGAAAAATAAGTTTTAATAAACTCGCGAAACTTAACAACGGACAAATTTCTTTCGGTATTTCGGCAGGTGTTGTTCAGGGATTAATTGACGGTTCTCTTTTACGCACTCCCGACGGCGATTACACGCAAGGCATTATTGATCATAAAGACAATCTTTTATCCGGTGTAAGTATTTCAGGAATAACGCCGACAATTGGTGCGGGCGTTTTTTATAAAAACGATAAATGGGAAATGGGTTTGGCAATACATAATTTATCGGAAACGCCACTTAAGCTGACCGGACAAACGAATATAAATGTTTCTCTTAAAAGATATTACGTGTTTACTGCGGGAGCCGATGTTTTTTCTTTTAAAGATATTGTCATTCATCCTTCAGTGCTTGTAAAATCAGATATTACACAAATACAAGCAGATTTTTCGGTGTTATTTAATTATCTTGATAATATTTTTTTGGGCGTATCGTTTAGAGGATATACAAAAAATGCACAAGATGCATTGATAGGTATGTTGGGAATAAAATTGAGCAGCCAAATAAAGGTGGCATATGCTTACGATTATACGTTATCAAGTTTGAATGTTGTTTCACAAGGTTCACACGAAATAGTTTTGCAATACAATTTGGGAAGACCGATAGGCAAAGGAAAATTACCGCCGATAATTTATAATCCGCGTTTTTAATAAGGGATAATGGGCAAAGAACAATAAACAATATTATTTCTATTATTCATTAATCGTTATTAGAAGCGCAGCATATTTAAAAAAAATCCGTAAAACATATACTTAATGCGATACTTTCGCGTTTATTTTACACTTTTGAAAGATTAAATTAAAATAGAGACGTTAAAATAATACACGACTTTTATTAATTCTTTTTAATAACGCTATCTTTGGGCGCATTTTAGTTAATGATGAATAATGAAGGATAAATAATAAATCTGAAAGATTAAATTGTTTGTCATTTATTAGAAAAACCAAAGCACGGTTTATCGTATTCAACCATTTAAATAGTGAGGTCCTACATAACTCTTAATTTTGACAGAAAATCGAGTTCTTAAAGCAATGAAGCAACTATCGAAATTTATTTTTGTCTCAATGGCTCTTGGGCTATTAATCGCATCATGCAGTAAAAAACAGGACGGACAATTGGTCGGTTCTAAAGGTCGCCCGAAATGGAAAGGCATCAATCCTTATGGCATGGTCTATATTCCTTCCGGAACTTTTCACGCCGGTGCAAGTGATCAAGATGTGTCGAATACGCAAATGAATAAAGCCAAATCCATGTCTATTGCAGGCTTTTTTATGGACGACACGGAAATCACGAACAACGAATACCGTCAGTTTATTGATTGGGTGCGCGATTCGATGGCACACGCTTTACTTGACCATTATCAAGAATCCGATGACGGCAACGGCAAAGGTATTATTGATTGGAAACAAGATATCGATTGGACAGACGAAACACTTAATGGCTTGTTTTACGAAGGTAAAGACAAATTTGAAGGCAAAAGAGACTTCAACGTTGATAAATTCGTAGTTGAATATCAAGAGTATGATTGGCAACGTGCTGCTCACAATAACAGTGATTGGCAAAATGCGAATAAAACATCTAAAAGGAACGATTTTATTTTAAAGAAAAAAGTAAAAGTTTATCCGGATACACTTTGCTGGATTCGCGATTTTGCTTACTCTTATAACGAGCCGATGACAAGAAATTATTTTTGGCATCCTGCTTTTGATGATTATCCGGTTGTCGGCGTAAATTGGCATATGGCACGCGCTTTCTGCTGGTGGCGTACAAAGTTCTGGAATACTTATAAAGGTTCAAAAGAACCGAACACCGAAGAGTTTCGTTTGCCAACTGAATACGAGTGGGAATATGCGTCTCGCGGCGGTCACGATTTAGCACCGTATCCTTGGGGTGGTTACTACACACGTAACGCCAAGGGTTGTTTACTCGCCAATTTTAAACCCGGTCGCGGCAATTATCCTGAAGATGGAGGTCAATACACCGTAAAAGCTGATGCTTATTTCCCGAATGATTACGGCTTGTATAATATGGCAGGTAATGTCTCGGAATGGACAATTTCGGCTTATACCGATAACACAGCCGGTTTTCACGATTTGAATCCCGATTATCGTGTTGATGCTAAAGACAGTGATCCGCCAGCAAAAAAACGCAAAGTTGTTCGCGGCGGTTCTTGGAAAGATATTGCTTTCTATTTGCAGACAGGCACACGCACTTATGAATATCAAGACACTACCAAATGTTATGTCGGTTTCCGTTGCGCCTTAACGTTCTTGGGACGTTCAATTAATGATTTTTGAAAAGCATGATAAAAAAAATGAACTTGACGTAAATTTTTATAAATTTGCGTCAAGTTTTTTTTGAAAACCGATGAATAATTCGATAAGTTGTAAAAAACTCAAGAAATATTTTTTTGAAATCAAATTTATATTCTCAGGAATGAGAAAAAAAAGTTTGGGTCTTCTGCCTCAAACTTTTTCATTTCCAAAAAATACTTTCAATTCCTTATCTGCGTTTAAGGGTACACATAAAATATTTATGAGAGAATAATTAATTGCTGCGGTATTCTAATAAATACAAGCATATTAATTTATTTTGTATAATGTGGGCATAAGTTTTGTAAGGTATGAAAAGTAGTAAAGTTTCGACTTTTTATTATTTTCATAACTGCGAGTATAATTAATTCAATTTTTTTTCAACTATAAAAGCTATTGACAATGAGTCTTGTAAAATCAAAAGGATTTAAGTACGTAAAAAATTTTATCATTGGTTTGGGTGCTGCTGTTGTATTAATGGGTGCGCTTTTCAAAATTGAAAGCTGGCCTTACGCTTCCGAAATGTTGATTCTTGGTCTATCAACAGAAGCATTTTTATTCTTGATGATAGGTATATTAGGACCTGAACCCGATTACTATTGGGATAAAATCATTCCGGGCTTGGGCGATTATAACTCACAATTAGGTCCGATTAATTTAGCAAACGGTATGTCTGCACCTCAACCGCAACTGCCGGGTTTAAACGGTGAAGTAGTTGAAAATAAATTGAGTGGTATGCTAACCGAATTACAAGGTATGTCACGCAGTTTGGGTTCATTGAAAGCATTACAAGAAGTAGATTTTTCGGGAACGCAAGATCAAATCCGTTCAATGAATAATTTTTATTCTAAAATGACGGAAGCAATGAGCAACATGAGTGATGCTGTGGAAGATACAAAAGCGTATAAAGAACAGATGGCTGCGCTTAACAAAAACTTAAATTCATTGAATGCAGTATATGGCGGTATGTTGTCAGCAATGTCGAATCAAAACCGTTAATTTAGATTTTGGATTTTAGATTTTAGAATGAGAATTTATGATTCAATGGTCATCTCCTCTTAAATATTAAATCGAAAATCCTAAATCGAAAAAAATTTTCTTTCTAAAATTTTAAAAAAGATAAAAAATGTCTATACCTAAGGAACCGCGGCAGTTGATGATTAACTTAATGTACTTAGTACTGACTGCGATGCTCGCCTTGAACGTATCGGCTGAAATCATCAATGCTTTCTACGCTTTGAATAGAGGCTTAAAGACGAGTAATGGCATCGTTGGCGATAGTAATGATAAATTACGCAGTGCTATTATGACACAAGCCAAAGATAATGCTAAATATGCTCCTTTTGCCAAAGGTGCCAACGACGCACAAGCTATTTCAAAAGATTTCGAAACCTATATTAAAGGCTATTATGATCAATTAGTAAAGGATGCCGGCGGTATCGATCCGAAATACGGCGACAGACCCGTGCGCTATAAAGATAAAGATGTCACTACTAATTTGATGATCAACAATAAGAAGGGCGAAGAAATGATGAAGAAAATCATGGATACACGTGCTTCTTTCATTAATTCTGTTCCGGAAGGAGCGGAAAGAAAAGCCATGGAAGCCCAAATTCCATTGATGGTAGATTCTATTTCTAAAGACTCAAAAGCAACGAATTGGCCCGAATACAAATTTAAGCAAATGCCGGTAGCTGCTGTATTAGCTACTTTTTCGAAATACATTAATGATGCAAAAACTTCGGAAACGGCTTTGATGAATTATTATTTCAACAAGATGAGTATCGTTGACTTTAAAGTAGATAAATTTAAAGTTATTATTTCACCGAAAAAATCTTACTTAATTAAAGGTGATAAATTTGAAGCGGATGTAGCTTTGGCTGCATACAACTCAAATTCAAACGGTGCTTTAAATGCGTCTATTTCTGTAAATGGTCAAGGTATTACACTTAAAGATGGTCAAGGACATTACGAAAGCGGTACTTCATCGTTGGGAAAACAAACCGTTAATGCAACGGCACGTTTAACAAATCCTTTCACCGGTTTAAGTGAAGAAGCAAAAGGTTCGATAGAATATGAAGTCGGTGAACGTTCCGGAACCGTTTCGGCAGAAAAAATGAATGTAATTTATGTGGGCGTTGATAATCCGGTAGAAGTTTCTGCTGCGGGTGTTTCGTCTAACAGTTTGAAATTATCTTGCGGTGGTTGTAATGCTACACAAAAAGATAACAATCACTACATCGTAACATCTGACAGACCGGGAACCAAAGCAATTTTAACACTTACAGGTGAAAACGGATTCAGTTTGGCAAAAGAATTTCGCGTAAAAGGTATTCCGAGTCCCGTACCGAAAATTAATACGGAACCATTCGATAAACCGGGTGCAGGTGGCGGTGTTTTAAATAGCGGTGTTTTCGCTGCTTCAACAGCTTTGCTTGCTAAACTTGAAAATTTTGATTTCGACGCACGTTGTAATATTCAAAGTTTCGTTTTGGTTTATCGCCCAAAAGTCGAAGATGCGCAACAAGTAAATTGTAACTCAGCGGAATTTAATTCAGATGTACGCCGTTACGTATCTAAAGCCAGAGCCGGCGATGTGTTTAACTTTTTTGAAATAAAAGCGAAATGTCCGGGTGATGCCATTGGTCGTCCCGTTGGTACGCTGACTTACTTGATTAAATAAGTTATTATTGGCTATTAGTTATCGGTTCTTTTTTAAATAAAATAACAGATAACGAATAACAGATAGCGGATAACAGACAATAGAAAAATATTAAAAACGCATTTATTCATACTAAAATGAGAATAGGTGCGTTTTTATTTTGTGTATTTATAAGGGCTTGACAATTTGTAATAGAAAATGGACATTTGACAATAGAACAACAAAAAAATCTTGCCCGTTGTCCATTGTCCGTTGTCAAAAATTTTTATCAACATTTTTTTAAACGATTTTCAGCAACATGAAATCTGCTTTCAACCGGTTATTTATTTTAACGCTTTGTTTATTAGCGAATATGGCTTTCGCACAAACGCCCGAATCCACTGACCAAGGTGATGCCGTACCGGATTTCACCGGTAATGTTAAAAAGAAAACACAAACAAATACAAACCCTACACAGAAGCCAACAACGACAACAACTTATCCGAGTACTTCTACACCGCCGACTACAACGGTGCCTTCAAATATCACGACAACACCTGTTTCGTCTGCACCCACACCTCAAATTAAAGTAGAGGCAGCTGAAACTTCTGCAAACGTATTGCCGGATAAAGATGCACCTTTGGATGGTATTGTCGAAAGAAAAACCATACTTGACAAACAAGTTTTGCCTTATGAGCCGATAAGAGAAGCGGATATTATGTGGAGTAAACGTATTTGGCGCGTCATTGATGTACGCGAAAAACTTAATTTACCTTTTGCGAATCAATCAGAAGGACAAAGTTTTTTTGAACTTTTGATGAAAGGTATTACAGATACACTTGCCGGCAATGTGCCGCTCAGAGCCTATAAAACAGACGACGATAAGTTCAGCAATAAATTTTTACCGCAAGAAGTAGCGAATATTGGCGCAAAAACAGATACGATTGAAATAATAGATCAAGCTACTTTTGAAAAAAAATATAAAACTGTAAGTTCAAAAGTAAACCCGTCTGATATAAAACGCTTTCGGATCAAAGAAGATTGGTACTTCGATAGACAATATTCCGTATTGAAAGTACGTATACTTGGTATTGCACCTATCATTGAAACAAAAGATGAAGCCGGCAATTTTGCTTTTGAGCGTGTTATGTTTTGGGTGCGTTATCCGGATTGTCGTGAATATTTAGCGCGTCAACGTGCTTTTATTGACGGTAATGATGCTAACCCGATGTCTT
>JAYTNA010000778.1:0-12870 GCA_043748865.1 Saprospiraceae bacterium | reverse complement strand
ATAAAACAGGCTGAATGGCTTTTTGTATATAGTCAATGACGTTCAAGTTTTTTTTACTTTCCACTTTCATATCTTCCCTTTATTAAAAATAATTTTCGGAACCGCAATTGATTTACCTATCTAAAATTTCTTACAAAGATAAAGAAAAAATTAAAACCCAACAAGAAAAACATCCTGCCTACTTTGATACCTACGGATTTTAGAAAACAAAAAAGCGAACTAACGGTACAACACCAATAATTCGCTTTTTGAATTTAAAAAATCGTAAATCGTAAATCGTAAATCTAAAATTCCTACTTCACGCCTTGCACCAAAAGAGACACCGAATTGTTCAAATTTTCCACGAAACCTTTTTCGATGGTAAAATTTAATTTAGTGCCATCTGCTTTGAGTACTTCTACTTCGCCTTTTTGTAAAGAAGAAATAATTGGCGCGTGGTTATTTAAAATTTGAAATTGACCGTCTGATCCCGGCACTCTTACGGATTTGATATCGCCCGTAAAAATTTCTCTGTCCGGTGTGAGTATTGAGATGTGCATAATTTTTCAATGAATAATGAACAATGAACAATGAACAATTCAAAAATATTGTTCATTGTTCATTGTTCATTGTTAATTATTTACTTGCTTCTTCTATAATTTTTTTACCTTTTGCAATAGCATCGTCAATATTGCCGACTAAGTTGAAGGCAGCTTCCGGATATTGATCCACTTCGCCATCCATAATCATATTGAAACCGCGAATTGTTTCTTCAATCGGCACGAGTACGCCTTTCAAACCCGTAAACTGTTCCGCAACGTGGAACGGTTGAGACAAGAAACGTTGAACGCGACGCGCGCGAGTTACAGTCAATTTATCTTCTTCCGAAAGTTCCTCCATACCCAAAATCGCGATAATATCTTGTAATTCGTTGTAGCGTTGTAAAATATTTTTCACGCGTTGAGCGCAATTATAATGTGCTTCGCCAATAATTTTCGGGTCAAGAATACGGCTTGTAGAGTCAAGTGGATCCACAGCCGGATAAATACCGAGCGATGCAATTTTACGATTCAAAACCGTCGTTGCGTCTAAGTGAGCGAAAGTTGTTGCAGGTGCCGGGTCCGTCAAGTCATCGGCAGGCACATAAACTGCTTGAACCGATGTGATAGAACCGCGTTTGGTAGATGTGATACGTTCTTGCATCAAACCCATTTCGGAAGCCAAAGTCGGTTGATAACCCACCGCCGAAGGCATACGACCTAAAAGTGCCGACACTTCCGAACCCGCTTGCGTAAAACGGAAAATATTATCAATAAAGAATAGAATATCTTTTCCGCCATTCGGGTCTGTCATATCGCCGTCGCGGAAATATTCCGCCATCGTCAAACCGGAAAGAGCAACTCGCGCACGCGCTCCCGGCGGTTCGTTCATTTGTCCGAACACCAAAGTGGCTTGAGATTTTTCCATTTCTTTCAAATCCACTTTCGATAAATCCCAACCGCCTTCTTCCATTGAATGTTTGAACTCTTCACCGTAACGAATCACGTTCGATTCCAAGAACTCGCGCAATAAATCATTCCCTTCACGCGTACGTTCACCTACGCCGGCAAAAACCGACATACCGTCGTAACCCTTTGCGATATTATTTACAAGTTCCATAATAAGCACCGTTTTACCGACACCTGCACCACCGAACAAACCGATTTTACCGCCTTTTGAATAGGGTTCAATTAAGTCAATAACTTTTATACCCGTAAATAAAACTTCTGATTCCGTTGAGAGTTCTTCATAAGTCGGCGGTTTGCGGTGAATACTCGCAGCTGTTGTTCCTTTCGGCACTTCACCGATACCGTCAATTGCTTGACCAATTACATTAAACAAGCGACCGCGAATTTGCGCACCGGTCGGCATCGAAATTTGTCCGCCGGTATCAATTACTTCCATATTTCTTGTCAAACCATCCGTTGCATCCATAGCGACGGCGCGAACAGAATCTTCGCCTAAGTGACGTTGTACTTCGAGAATTAGATCGTCGGCACCCGGTCTTTTAATAACCAATGCGTTCAAAATTTCGGGCAGAATTGCGCCTTTTCCGGAAAAACTTACGTCAACTACCGGACCGATGACAGATTTTACGCGACCAATATTCATATCGTAGATGGATTTTGTACTGTGTATCAAAAGAGTATTCAAAAAACGGTGCAAAAGTAAAGCATTTGAGTTTTAAAAAAAAGGATTAACTGTTTTTTAAAACGGAAAAAAGATTTTTTTTTACGAAGTTCTTCATCGAAAAAAAAATCCTTAAGAATTTGTTAAAATACTTGCCTCGAATTTGTGTCTTACCGGAATAATTTTCGTCATAGATCTGATTAAGTGCCAAAAAATTAAGTTTTCATAACCGTTTTTTAAATGTAATTAACGGAATGGCAATACCTTATGCTTTTTTATATTTTATTTGTCATTGCTTATATTACCTTTGCGCGGTTTTTAAAATCTAAGTTACTTAACTTTTGAGCACACAAGTACAAGATAAAAAAGAAATAGCCGATGCGGAATTGGTGCATATGTATTTACAAACGCACAATGACAGTCATTTTAATGCACTTTATCGGCGTTATGCTGCTAAAGTTTATGGTAAATGTTATTCCATTTTAAAAGATACAGAACTTGCGCATGATGCGGTTCAAGATATTTTTATCAAAGTGATGATGAACATTGCAAGTTTCGGAGAAAAATCACAGTTTTCTACTTGGCTCTATTCGATTACTTATAATTATTGCATTGATTCAGTCAGAAAAAAGAAAAAAGAAAAAATACTTTTTGCCGAAGATATTGAGCGCGCACCGGATGTGGCGGAACAAGAAGTACCGGACGAATATTTAATGGAAATGGAAGTGCAATATTTGAAAAAAGTGCTGGATGCTTTGCCGCAAGGCGATAAAATGGTTTTGGTTATGAAGTATGAGGATGATATGAGTATAAAAGAAATTGCGGATATTGTCAAGAAAACGGAAAGCGCTACGAAAATGCAAATAAAAAGGGCAAAGCATAAAGCATTTGAAATTTTTGAAAAAGTGTATAAACACGAAAAATTAGAGATAAGAGAAGAGAGAAGTGTTATCTTCGGTAAAGCCTAAAATTCTTTGGAAAGCTTGCACTCATTTAATAATGGCATACTAAAAACATCAAATTATGGCTGATGAAAGAAAAAACAATTTTAAAAATCTTCATGTAGAATATGAAGATAATTTCACGCTTCCCAAAATGGAAGCGATTGCGCGAAACATAAAAAAAAGAAAAGACGACGCGCAGACGACGAGTAACATTTTCGATTTATTCGTGCCAAAAGCCTTCAGAACATTCACAAAAATTGTAGGTGGTGAAAATGAACAACCGGAAGTTGCGCCGCCGCACACAGGTCATTCAACGAATCATTCGGAACCTAAAGGACCCGGTGAATGATAAATCAATGGTTATGGGTTTATAGGTTATGAGTTTAGAAAATTAATCACTTATAACCAATAAGCAATAATCAATAACTAATAACCAATGAATATATGGGATTTGAGATTCTTAAAAACTTACTCATCAAATTTGTATCTGCCGTACCGAATATTTTAGCAGCTATTGTTATTGCTTTGGTAGGATTTGTTATTGCTAAAGCTATCGGTAAATTAGTATCGAACTTGTTGCACCGTTTAGGAATTGATAGATTAGCAGACAAATTAAACGATATAGACGTTGTTCATGAATATAATATCCGATTCAATCCGAGCAAAATTTTGGGTGAAATTATTTATTGTTTTTTGCTCCTGTTTTTTTTAATTGCTGCTACCGAATTACTCGGTATGCCGGCAGTATCAAAACTTATCAGCGATTTAATTAATTATATTCCGAATCTTGTAGTTGCCGGTATTGTTTTAATCATCGGTTTAATTGTTTCCAATGCCCTGAAAGAAATTATTACCACTGCTTGTAAAGCCTTGAATATTCCGAACACGAATTTGATTGCTAATCTGGCTTTTTATTTTGTTTTTATTACGATTGCTCTGAGTGCTTTAAATCAAGCGAAAATAGATACTTCTTTTATCAGAAATAATTTAAGTATTATTTTGGGTGGCATCGTCTTAGCATTTTCAATCGGTTACGGTTTGGCTTCGAAAGATATGATGTCTAATTTTTTAGCGTCATTTTACAGCCGTCGGCACATTAACGTTGGCGATAATGTAAAAATCGGTGACGTGAGCGGCGAAATTATTTACACCGACAGTAGTTGTATCAAAATCCAATCCGGCGAAAAAATGATTATTATGCCGTTGAGTAAACTCACCACTAACGATATTGAAATTACTGCCGGTGCCAGGGAACAAATTGAGTCATAGTTATAGGATATAGGTAATAGGTAAAAATTTAACACGCACTTATAACCTATAATCTATAACGTTACTTCCAAAAAATTCATCCTCTCAAACCGCAATACTAAATAAACAAAACTATTTTTTAATTAAACAGTCATTTATGAACAGGTATTTACTATTACCGGCATTACTATTTATATTATTATTTACGGCATTATCAAGTTTCGCTCAAAAAGTAGGTGAAATTAAGGACGATATTAAATCAGTTGAAGCTGCAAAAGATCAAAAAGATGGTTGGACAAAAACCGGCGGCATTGGTATTGATCTTTCTTTGCTGAATCTAATTAATCCGCGATTAGGTGCGGGAAATAACCGTTTCGGCTTCGGCGGTTTACTTTCATATACAGCTAACTATAAGGGTGAAAGTATAATTTGGAACAATCGCGCTAACTTACAATTAGCTGTACTTAAAGATGGTGATGCTTCGTTTACAAAATCATTGGATGTATTACAATTTACTTCACAACTCGGACGCAAAATAAGTCCGAAATGGTACCTCGGCGGTATGTTGGATTTTCAAACTCAATTTTTACCGACTTACGGTTTAAACTATTTGAGTGAATTGCCAAGCGGCGTTACTACAAAACTACCTTTATCAGGTGCGTTTTTATCTCCGGCAATTTTAAAATTAGCTTTAGGTGCTATTTATAAACCGGGTGCACATTGGACTATGTTTTTTTCACCACTTGCCGTGAAAACAATCATTGTAACGGATCAAACATTAGCTAACAGCGGCGCATTCTTCCCTGCCGATGCCGTTAATAATAAAACGATTGATTTTCAATTAGGTGCAGAGGTGCGGTTAGATTACGTCAACAAGTTCGCCAACGATAGAATCGGTTATCAAGGCGGTCTTGATTTATATTCAAATTATTTGCGCAATCCGCAAAACATTGCTATTGAGTTTTACAATTCATTGGATTTCTTTATCATCAAAAATTTTTCCATAAATCTTCGCAGTGATTGGTTTTATGATGATAATATTCAAGTGTTTAGAGGCGGTAATGTCAATGCAAAAGGTAAAGATGTTTTCATCAGAAATGCTTTATTGTTAAAATACTCGCACGCATTTTAATTTTTATAAATATAAAATCGGACTTTGGAAGCTTATTGCTACCAAAGTCCGATTTTGTTTTAGGTTTTCCATAAATTTTAAAACTCTTATCCTTTATCTTTGTTTACTATTTTGTTTAAAAATAAAACAATTAAACTCGTTGCCGAAATTCTTGTTGCAATTGTGGCACTCGAACATTTATATATTCTTTGGTTAGAAATGTTCGCATGGACAACCATCGGACGCAAAGTATTTAAAAATTTTCCCGCCGATTTATTCGAGCCGGCCAAAACAATGGCGGCGAATCAAGGTTTATACAATGGGTTTTTAGCTGCCGGTTTAATTTGGAGTTTATTTATTACAGATCCGATTTGGAGTAAGAATGTGGCGTATTTTTTTTTGTGTTGCGTGGTTGTTGCCGGTATTTATGGCGCATTAATTATTCATAAATCTATTTTCATTCGTCAAACATTACCGGCAATTTTAGCATGGGCGTTTTTATTTTTTTTCTCGAGATAAGCAAAATTTTTTTAAATTAATCATAAACATAAAAATTCATGAAAAGAAGAGCGAATGCCACTTGGCAAGGCAACGGTTTAGAAGGCAAAGGTGCTTTATCAACAGCCAATAAATTTTTTGATGCTACACCTTACAGTGCCAAAACACGTTTTCAAAATGAAGACGGTAAATTAGGTACTAATCCGGAAGAATTGATTGCAGCGGCACACGCCGGTTGTTTCAGTATGCAATTGAGCTTTATGCTTGCCGGTGCCGGCTTTCCTGCCGAAATGTTGAACACCGATGCAACTGTGACAATCGAACAAGTCGGTCAAGGTTTCGAAATCACGAACATAACACTCGATTTAAAAGGTAAAGTACCGGGTATAACTTCGGAAAAATTTCACGAATTGGCACAAGCCGCTAAAGAACATTGCCCTGTCAGTAATGCTTTACGCGCAACGCCGATTACCTTAAACGTGGTGTTTGATAATTAATTTTCGATTTACGGTTTACTAACGTAACTCGAAAATCCAAAATAATAAAAATGCCTTTTGCAAATTGTGAAAGGCTTTTTTATTTGTAGTTTTTTCTTACTTTTACAGCGCAATTTTTGCATCAACAATTAGCTGTCATCCTTTAGCTATCAGATATTAGCTTTTTGTCTTCTGATAGCTGATAGCTGATAAGCTCAACTAAATTTCATTAATTAAAAATTTTGACATGAAAAAAGTTTCTTTTATTCTTACAATTTGTGCATTGTTCTGTGCCGTTACTTTCGGAACTGCACAAATCAATACGCCGCAACCAAGTCCGAGTGCATCATTTACTCAAAAATTCGGTTTGACTGAAATTAAAATGGAATATAGTCGTCCGAGTATTAAAGGTCGTAGTATTTTCGGCGGCATTGTGCCTTATGGCGAATTGTGGCGCACGGGTGCAAACAGTGCTACGAAATTTACGACAAGCGATTCAATCACTTTCGGCGGAAAAGGTTTAGCGGCAGGTACTTATGTTTTATTGACTAAACCGGGACAAGGCGAATGGGAAATTATTTTGAATAAAAATCCGGACGTGAGCGTTTTCAATTACAAACCGGAAGACAATATTTTAAGCGTAAAAGTTCCTGCAACAGGTTTACCATTCTCGATCGAATCGTTTACGATGTTAGCGAGTAATGTAACGACTAACACTTGCGATTTACAAATTTTATGGGAAAACACTATGGTTATGATTCCAATGACAAATGATGTTGATGGTAAAGTAATGGCACAAATCAAACAAAAATTAGCAGGACCAACTGACGGCGAATACGCAGCGATGGCTAATTATTATTTGGATAACGGCAAAGACCCTAAACAGGCACTTGAATTTATGAATAAAGCATTGATAATGGGCGGAGATAAATTCTGGTTATTACGCGGCAAATCATTAATTCAAGCGAAATTAGGTGATAAAGCCGGTGCAATTGCAACAGCGAAAAAATCTTTGGAACTGTCTAAAACAGCTAAAAATCAGGACTATATTCGTATGAACGAAAAATCAATTGCAGAATGGGGTAAATAATTAGTAATAGGTAATAGGTATTAGGTATTAGGTTCTAATGTTTTAGTAACATCCGAAATTAATACCCAATACCTAATACCCAATACCATAATTTCTATGAAAATTTTTTGTATCGGTAGAAATTATGCCGAACATGCTAAGGAATTGCAAAACGTTATACCTACACAGCCGCTCATTTTTATGAAACCGGCGACGGCTTTGCTCTTAGAAAATAAGCCGTTTTACTATCCGGCGTTTTCAAAAAATATTCATTACGAATTGGAAATCGTTTTGCGCATCAGTAAAAACGGTAAACACATCGAGCCTAAGTTTGCGGCGCGTTATTATGACAGCATCGCACTCGGTATTGATTTTACGGCGCGTGACTTACAAGATAATCTCAAAGCAAAAGGACAACCTTGGGAGTTAGCAAAAGGGTTTGACGGTTCGGCTGTTCTGAGTGCTTTCAAACCACTCACTCAATTCGACGAAAAAAATATTAATTTTATTCTGATTAAAAACGGTTCATCGGTTCAAACCGGCGTTTCAAGCGATATGATTTTTTCCTTTGAAACTTTAGTAAGTTTTATTTCCGAATATTTTACGCTGCAAAAAGGCGATATTATTTATACCGGAACTCCCGCAGGAGTCGGACCTATCGTCGTCGGCGATATACTTGAAGGTATGCTCGAAAATGAAAAATTATTACACTGCGAAATAAAATAATTAAAACCCAACCACTACTCCACCCTGCAAGCGCAATAAATTTTTATCCGGACCGGCACCAAAAGTATTCCAATATTCTGCCGAAACACGCGCCGAAATGTTTCTGTAAATAGTTGCATCCGCTCCCAAACCTATATTGTACCAATTTTCCGCGTGTTGTGTAGTGAAAGTACTCGAAACTTGCGTGTCATCCGGCCTCGTTTTATTGTGATATTCAGATTCAATTTTGAATGGCGTTATGATGCGATAAGCGTAACCGCCTGAAACAAAAGGTCGAACAGGACTGCGCAAAAACACAGAATACTGCGCACCAGCGCCCAAAAACCAACCGGTCATGTCGCCATGTGCGTTATGAAAATCAAAATCTTTAATCGGTTGCGGTGAGGGAACATAAAGCAAAGGATTTTCGGCTTCAGTCGAGAAATTTAAATGCGAATAATCGGCGGATATGTGCGCCCGCATGTGCGCACCGAAAGTTCTTTCCAATTGAACACCGTAATTAATATTTGAATTAACCATCGTATTCGGATCTTTTCCAGCCGGTTTTCCCGGCATTGAAGGCGGTGGCGTGTGTTTATCAAACAAAACATCGCTTCCTAAACGCACACCGAGAGAAAAATTATTGAAAACCCGTTGATGCGCTATTTTAATTGTCGGTGCTAATTGTTTTAACGTTCCGCCTTCGTTCGACAAATTTATGCGGCGTTGATTGATTACAATCGGTGATAAATTTATGGTAGAGATGTTGTGCAACGCGTCTCTATTCGTTTTCGTAATGTCATCAGAAATGTTAGAATTAATTACGTCAGGTTTTTTTTCCGGACTATCAACAGAAATATTGGCGTTCGCCATCTCAGATTTTTTTTCCGTACCGGCAACATAAATGTTGGGGTTTGTCATTTCAGGGGTTTTTTCAAAATTATTTTCCGAAATATTTTTGCCGGAATTTTCTTTCGAATTATTTTTTGGAATATTTTTTTCAAATTTTTTTTCAAAATTATTTTTTGAAATATTTTTCAACCCTAAATTTTCATTTTCAAAATCATTTGTGCTATTTATTTTTTGCGAAACGGTTTGCGATTTTTTTTCGGATTCAAAAACCAGATTTAATTTTTGTTTTTTTGCCGATGCTATTTGTTCCAAAGATTGCGTTCTTCTTATTACCGTATCCGTTTTGTAAATAACGGTAGTATTTACAATCGTATCATATTTATGAATAGTTGTTGGAGGAGAATTTTTCAAAACGCTAATTTCTTTTTTCAGTTGATGAATCGCCGTCCACTGATAAAGAAAAATACCGGCGAGCAATGTCACCACTGCGGCACGATACAAGAAAGTACGGCGTATTTTGGCATTTTGCGCCGCCGATAATTTTGCCGAAACTGCGTCCCAATTTTTGTCGCTGTTTGGAAAATTTCTATCCTCGTTTAGTTTATCGGAAAATAGTTTGTCGAAATCACTATCATTCATTTTATTTTAAAGTCAGTCAGTCGGTTAGCCGACTGATGTTATATTAATCATTTCCTTCAATTTTTGTCGTGCGCGTGAAAGCGTAGATTTTGATGCACCTTCCGAAATCTGCAACATATCGGCAATTTCTGCGTGTGTGTAATCATCAATAACGTACAAGTTAAATACTTTTTGATAAGTAGTCGGTAGTTTTTGAATCAATGTCAGTAAATATTCAGCCGACATTTTCTCAATAATATAATCATGATGCTCTATTTCTGCGGCTTTTTCTAAACTGAATATATCCGGTTCATTTTTTGTGGCGCGAAATTTATCAATCGCCGTGTTTACCACAATACGTCGCAACCAACCTTTAAACGACAAACCAACTGTATAATGTGTTGAAATGCGCGTAAAAACTTTCATAAAAGCATCATTCGTAATTTCTTCCGCTGTTTCAAAAGTAGGTGCATAACGCGTGCTAACCGACATCGCATAATTGTAGTACAGTTTATATAAACGTTTTTGGCTGTCGCGTTCCTGTTTTCGGCAACCATCTAGAAGTATTAACCAGTCTTGTTCGGTCATAAAATTTTACACCATAATTACAAGACGTATAAAAACGAAAAAAGGTTGCAGAGGGGTTATATCGGTTATCGGTTATCGGTTAACCATAACAATTAACCAATAACGGATAACGGATAACGGATAACGGATAACCGCCAACAAAACTATTTTCTTTAAAAACAAAAAAATATTTTTAAAATTGTAAAAAAAGTTATAGTTTTGCGCTTCTAAAATTAAATAACGTATAAATTAACGATAGTAATGAAAAAAGATATTCATCCGAAACAATACAGAATGGTTGTTTTCAAAGATATTTCGACTGACGATATGCTTTTAACGCGCTCAACAGCGAATACAAGGGAAACAATCGTTTATACAGACGGTAGTACGTATCCGCTTGTGAAAATGGAAACTTCCGCATTTTCTCATCCGTTCTTCACCGGTAAAGCGAAATTTGTTGATACTGCGGGTCGTATTGATAAATTCAATAAAAAATTTCAGAAAACAGGGAAATAATTGTTAATGGTTAATTATTAATTATTAATTATTAAAAACTAATCATTAATTTATAACAAAAGAAAGAGATGCAGTACATCATTGCATCTCTTTTTTTTATGAAATTAACCATTAACCATTAATAATTATTTAAAGTTTTATCTTTTTCAACCGATCCATTTCGCGTTTATTTTCGCGTTCTTTAATCGAGTCGCGTTTATCATATTCTTTTTTACCCTGTGCCAAACACACTTCCAATTTAGCAAACCCCCGTTCCGAAAAAAATATACGATACGGCACAATTGTCAAGCCTTTTTCTGTCACACGTTTTTCGAGCGCATTTAATTCTGTTCGACGCACCAAAAGTTTGCGCAAGCGGCGCGATTCGTGGTTATAAATGTTTCCGTTGCTGTATTCGGCGATGTACATACTTTTCACCAAAAGTTCGTCGTGACTGAAATAGCAAAAAGCATCGTTCAAATTTGCCATGCCTTCGCGTAAAGCCTTCACCTCGGTACCACTTAACATAATGCCGGCTTGATATTTTTTCAGGAACTGATATTCGTGTTCAGCTTTGCGGTTTACAATCTCCGCACTTTTAAATCGCTTTTTTTTATCCGCTGTCGCCATTTTTTTTATTTTGAGTGGACAAAATTACAACTAATAATTGACAGATTCAATTGACAGTTCACAATTGACAGTTGACAACGCCGATAGTTTTTCCGCTGTCAATTGTCAATTGCCAACTGTCAATTTAATCGTTGTCACTTGATTTAACGCGACTTTAACAGTTACTTTTATTGAGTGCATCGTCTCTAATATAGAAAAAATGTTAAATAGAGCGTCTTACGTCACAATTTAAAAATAAAAACGTTATCAGAAAAAGTTATCTACTACATAGTGTTTAAACTGATGCAAAAGTCTATCAAATTTTTGTATCTCCGATTTTCCACTTTGGTATGTTTATTTCAATTATGAATTATGAATGATAAAAAAATCATTCATAATTCATAATTCATCATTCATTTTTAACCTTTTTTCATTTTTTTAAATTTTCAAACTCATGAAAACGCTTTTTTTAATCTTTAGTTTAACGCTTCCGATTTTTTCTAATGCTCAGATGCCGAACATTGCAGCATTGAACAAAGCATTAAGCGATGGAGATGCCGCTACAATCGGTACTTTTTTCGACCAAACCGTAGAACTCACTTTGTTGGATAAATTAACTGTTTTAGATAAAAAGGCAGCCACGGTTGCTTTGACAGATTTTTTTGCAAAAAATAAACCGCGTGCTTTCACGGAAGTCCATCAAGGTTCTTCTAAAGGTTCGGCATCGCATTATTCAATCGGCGATTTAGCAACAGTTTCCGGTACGTTTCGCGTGTATTTATATTATAAATCCGTAAACGAAAAACTGGTGATTCAAGAAATGCGCATTGAAAAATAATTGTTCCCGGTTATTAAATCACTTGGATTAAAAATTTTTAATTAACGATTAACTATTTTGTCCCCGGCGATTTTAATCATAAGCGGCTGCTCGAAACTTTTCGGGCAGCCGCTTCTTCGTTAATTCGTTGATTCGATTTTACGATTTAGTGAATCAACAAACATCAAAAGATTTCCTTCTGTCCATTTCGCGGATAAAAATTGCAAACCAATCGGCAAATTATTTTCATCGAAACCGACCGGCACAGCAATTCCGGGAATACCGACCATGTTTGCTAAAACCGTAAAGATATCGAGCAAATACATCGCCACCGGATCATCGTTTTTTTCGCCGATTTTCCAAGGTGCAATCGGTGAGGCGGGCATCAAAATAAAATCGTATTGCGCAAAAATTTCGTTAATTTTATCGGACAATAAACGTCGCACTTTTTGTGCCTTAGTATAATACGCATCGTAATAGCCGGCAGATAAAACAAACGCACCTAACATAATGCGTCGTTTAACTTCTTCGCTGAAACCTTCGGTGCGCGTTTTTTTATACATTTCGTCCAACGATTTTGTATTTTCGGCGCGATGCCCGTAACGCACACCGTCGTAGCGACTTAAATTTGATGAGGCTTCAGCAGTTGTGAGGACATAATAGGCGGGAATGATATAATCCAATAAACCAAATTCAATGGCTGCAGTTGTGTG
>JAYTNA010000777.1:0-2349 GCA_043748865.1 Saprospiraceae bacterium | reverse complement strand
CACCTACAACTCGAGTCAAAGCCAAACGCACCGCGTCTTCTAAAGATAAATCTTCGCGGCGTTGCAATTCTTCTATCAGATGCACTAAAACTTCCGTATCTGTTTCGCTTTTAAATTCGTGTCCAAGCCGTTGTAAAGCTGTTTTTAACGGCGCATAATTTTCTATGATACCATTGTGTATGATAGATAAGCGTCCGTTGCCGGATAGATGCGGATGCGCATTTGTATCGTCCGGTTTTCCGTGCGTTGCCCAACGTGTATGCCCCATACCAATTGTACCTTCCACATTTTTATCACCCGTATAGGCTAACAGTTCGCTTACTTTTCCTTTTTTCTTATACAAATTCATTGAACCGTTTATCAGTGCAACGCCGGCACTGTCGTATCCGCGATATTCCAAACGCTGTAATCCTTTAATGATAATAGGAAAGGCTTGTTTTTCTCCAATATAAGCAACTATTCCGCACATAATGTTTAGATAGGGTCGGTTAGTCAGTTAGTCGGTTAGTCGGTTAGTCCAAACGTATGGACTAACCGACTAACCGACTAACCGACTAACCGACTAAATTTTATAATTTCGTAAAAGTAATATTTAATTTTGGTCTGTTCAACGTATCTTTCAAACCATACAGAATTGTACGTGGCAACCTTACAGGTTTCGGGTCAGGTGAAAAATAAATTGCCGTTCCTTCCAAACCATCTAACATACGTTGCAAATGGTGCGATACATTGACATGATATTTAACTGCTTTAATGATGCCCGCCGCTGTTGTATCAAATTCTGTATAACCTTTTGAATAGAAGTATGGTGAAAACGAAGAACCTAAAGCCGCATTATCATTAAAATCGGAAGTTAAGGCACCGGTAGGTTTATGCGCAATCAGTTGCGGTATCAATTTGAAAATACTTGTGTCGGAAGTATTTACCGTAAAGACAATTTCTGCTTTGTTAATCGCAATTTTATTCGTACCTTTCCAATTTTGCAGGAACGGAATCTCCATTTTTATCGTCGGACCTATTAAACCTTGTACGTAAAGAAATTTGTCAACAGTTTTCGTACTATTTAGTTTAGACGCAATCGGTGAAGTTGTGCCGACATTCGATTTAATATTCGCCACACGCAATTGATTAGTAGCATAAGTAAATCTGCGGTGCGTGGTATCGCCGTTGATTCTGTAAAAAACAGTCAAACCCGTTAAACTCGTATTTAAATTGGTGACATCTACTGAGAGCATACAATTCGTTGTATTTTCTGCTCTGATATTCAACCCTTGAAATTTTGCTATCCAATTGGCGGTTGTAGAATAAGTTGCCGAATCATAGCGCATTAAATTGTGTGCAAAGGTTGTATCAATCGGTATTTTTATTTGCGGTGCAATAGAATAAAGAGAATCCGACTTAGTTGTTGTCGGATTTAAAGTATCTACTTTAACATAAGTAGTCGGCTTCGGCGTAAATGTCAAAGAGCCTACCAGCGGAGATTTTGTAGCAAATTTTCTACTCGAATAAATATCATTCGTACCCATATCTTCACTCATGCAATAGACGCTAAATTTTTGCAATTGCGTCGTATCACCATAATAGCGATCGCCGGCATACCCGAAAATTAAAAACGAAGAGTCAACCGTGATTAAATTTTTATTTAAAGTGTCGTAAGCAAAATACGGAGCCGTTGACGTGGGCAAAAACTGCATAAACAATTGCGATTCAGTAAGCCCGAATTGCAGATCGTTCATTTTTCCTATGGGCAAATAAGGGTAGGAAGAAACATATTGCGTATACATTAAAGCAGAATCAGAAGTTGCAGAAATGGCGTTGAACGAGAGCGTATCCGTAAATTTCAAATTGGCGTTTTCACCGGCGAATAAATCTGCGCCTAAAGTACTCGATTTGTTGCAAGAAATTAGGCAAATCAAAAGTGTGCTAACAATTACAAAAGCAGCTAAAAAGTTTTTCATTAATTTTTTCTTGTTCGGACAAAAGCAAAACCGGTTTAAATTTTCCGAATTTCTTTTACACCGGTTCTATTCTTTTAAATATCCGTCCTATAACGTTTCAATAGCAGTATTATGCTGTCTGAGTGTTTTTTATTTACGATTTACGATTTTAAAAACGCGCAAAGAAAATATCTTTTTGCGCGTTATTAATTTTTTATAAAATTTCAACAAAATCGGGATTAAATAATTTAAAGATTTACAGGATTTAAAAACCATAAATCTTGAATCATTCAACCACTTCCGCTAACAAGGTGTCGTAAAAGTCCGAAGTTGTTTTCCCGGAAGTATCCACATCGAAAATTGTTACTGCCGGTTTCTCCGACTGCGCGATAAGTTGCGTATAAAATTCGTT
>JAYTNA010000776.1:0-8343 GCA_043748865.1 Saprospiraceae bacterium | reverse complement strand
GACACAATTACAATTTTCTTTTTAGAAAGATATTCGAGCGTAAATTTCTTTTTTTCATTATCAAAATCTTTCGGCAAATTAAATTGATTGTTGAATCCGTAATTATATAAAGTTAATTGAAAAGGCGACCAACCGGTACTGTTTAAACTAATCGTCACAATGCTGTCGGGTTGATAAGTTTTAAAAGGAATTAATCCGCCGTCGTTGCGCACCAATGTCAAAGCATTTTTTGTGAGTTCGCGCACTAATAGTTTGCTTTCGGTGCTGTTCAAATCGTCGCGAAGGTTTTCTTGGTCGATAGAATATGAATTTGTTTTTCCGTTGTCTGTTGTCCGTTGTCCGTTGTCCAAAACATAATTATATTTCGCGTGCAAAACCCGTTTCACACTCGCCTCCAATTGTTTCGGATCAATTTTACCGTCGCGAATAAATTCTTTAATTTTTTGCAATGCCGCCGGAATATCTTCCGGCAAACACAACATATCGTTACCGGCAGCTAATGCACGCGCCGACGATTCACCGGAGGGATAGTATTTTGATAACCCTTTCATTTCTAATCCATCCGTAAAAATTAAACCTTGATAACCCATTTTTCCGCGCAACAAACCTTGTATCGTCGGACGTGAAATACTTGACGGCGTGTTCGGCGTTGCATCAATTGCCGGCACTTGCAAATGCGCTACCATCACGGAACCGATACCGTGTTGCGTCAAAACGCGAAACGGCATGAGTTCAATATCGTTCAAGCGTTTTATATCGTGCGAAATTTGCGGCAAATCGAAATGACTGTCCACATCCGTATCGCCGTGACCGGGAAAATGTTTTGCACACGCCATCACGCCGTTGTCTTGCATACCGCGCATATACATAAACGCTTTCGACGCCACATTTCTTTTATCTTCACCGAACGACCGTTCGTTAATCACCGGATTATTGGCGTTGTTATTCACATCGGCATCGGGTGCATAATTGACGTGAACACCGAGCCGTTTTAAATCCTTTGCTACTTGCGCACCGAATTTATAAATCAAAGAATTATCTTGAATCGCACCCAGCATCATTTGTTTCGGATAAGCTGTTACGGTTTCTTTCAAACGCATATTCAAACCCCATTCCGCATCCATCGTTACGAGCAATGGTACAGTCGCTAATTTTTGATAACGGTTAGTGAGTTCCGCTTGTTTTTCCGGTGTGCCTTGAAAAAAACATAATCCGCCGACTTGATATTGTTTAATCAAATTTTCAACTTTCGCAATGTGGTCGTCACCGAGATTGGAATGTGCGCGAATGATAAACAATTGCGTATAACGTAACGTATCCGGCAACGCATTGTAAACGCTATCCACCCAATGGTTTTCGGCAGTCGAATAATTTTGTGCAGAAAGAAAAAATATTTGAAGAGAAAATAAAATTGAAAAAGTAAAACGCATCACGGTGAAATTTTTTTTCGATGAAAAATTTTTTGAAAAAAAATCTTGCGAAAGTTTTTTTCAAAAAAAATTAAAAACTAATCGCGTCAAAAATAATTTCTTTTCGGTGATGTTGTTTGTTTTTGGGGCGGGAAAATTTGTAGAAAAGAGTTTTAAATATTTTCAATTTGGTTCAACCAATTATTAAAACGCGGACATTTATCTCGAATTCTTTCTAAACCGATGGCTTCGGCTAAAATATCACCATGAACTACTTTGCTATAACCTTTGATTATTCTTTTCAACCTATGAGAAGGCGAAGTGTTTTTAGTATTATTAATCATTTCAGGGTTCTCAAATGTACTGTCTGAAAAAATTTGGTTCAGTTCTTCAATTCCGACTACATCTTCTTTCGGAATATTTTCGTTAAAGAAACGAATATCATTAAAAAGCAAACCTTCAAATTCATGTAACTGTATGTAAGGTATGCAGCGATAGCGTATATTTTCATGAATATCTGATTTCATAGCGGATTCTAAAAAATCCATTCTTTCATTTTTATTTGGCAATTCCAACGATTCATTCCATCTGGGAAAATTATGTTTATTATACACACCGTAATAATCAATCAAGGTAGTAACAAAAACACCGGGTTCTTTAATTAAATGTTCACGAATTTGATCTTTGAGCTTAATCCACTGCACTATTCCACCTCCGGAAATTTTAATAGGAGGAGCTTGAATAATAATTTCTTTATTTAAAAAAAAGGGAGCCAATCTTTTGGAGCAAAACGTTTGTTCCGTTTCTCCTTCGCAAATTATTATAACGCGCTTCATTTCAATAATTAAGTTGTCCGGTTGTAATAATACTTCTTTTCCAAAGATCGTCAATTGTATAATCTTCAAGCCAAAGATGGAGTTCATCATTGCTCAACCTTTTAAAAATACTCTCGCCATTTATTTGGTCAACCGTAATAATATCTTCCGGTTTAAAATGACTTATTAAATCAGTTGATTGCGTGGCAACGATTACTTGACAATCTTTTGCTGCGACTGATTTTATTAACCCTGAAAGTTTTGAAATAGCTGACGGATGCAAACCAAGTTCCGGTTCATCAATAATAATAGTTTCCGGTGGGTTAGGTTGTAAAAACAGCACAGTCATGGCAATAAAACGCAAAGTACCATCCGACAAATCGTTGATACCATAAATTGTTGCAGTGTGCTTGCTTTGCCAAAAGAGTTTAATCAATCCATTTTCATTGGGATTAAAAACGAAATCAAGAAAATAAGGCGCAATAGATTGAATTGTTTTTACAATAAAATTATATCTTATTTTATTAGTGTCGTAAATATTAAACAAAAAAGCAGCAATATTCTGTCCTTTGTCATACAAAAAGAATTTATCGGTTTCTATATTTGATTCTTTATTAAAAGGAGAATTCGAACCGGTATCGTGAAAGTGATATTTCAAAACGTTCTTTAAATATCCTCTGATATAAATTGATCTTTCCGCAGTAAGACTATCCATATTTGATTCAGTACGATAATTAGAAATATCATTCGGGCGCATAGTGACAGTAGAAATATCATTCAGACGTGTATTATGATACCATAATTCTTCTTTTGTAAAAACAAAAGCATCTTCTCCCTTTTTTATTGTAAAGGAATAAGCGTTTGTATTCTTAAAAGATAATTTGCAATTGATTTCAGTTGTAAACTTATCGCCTTTGAATAAAAATTTATCTGTTCCGCCTCTGAGTGCTACATACTCTTTTAAATTTTTTTTATAGATATTTTGCAAAAACTCAAAAAAAGAAAGAAAATTACTTTTACCGCTACCGTTTGCACCGATTAGAATATTAATTGGAGCCAAATCTATTTTGGCAGATTTGATAGATTTATATCCGGCAATTTCTATATAGTCCATTTTAGTTTTTATTTTAGCTCAAAAATAAATACTTTTCAGTGATGTTGCTTGTTTTAAGCGCAGGATTTTTTTTCAAACAACCAACTTCACTCCTAACCCAATTAAAATAACACCCGTGATTTTTTCCTGCACCGCCCAAAATTTCGGATTTTGTTGAATGAAGTTGCGCGTTCTACCGATTAAAAAAGCTATGGCGATTAAAATGAATGTGCCTTGCACATCAAACCACATACCGAGTGTGAATAGTTGTATCGCTGTGTGTGCGCTCGGATTAATAAACTGCGGGAGAAAGGAGAGAAAAAAAATGGCTACTTTCGGATTCAAAGCATTAGTAATCGCGCCTTGTTTTAAGAGTTGATAAGGATTTACTTGTTGTAAATCTTTTTGCGCGTCGTTTGTACTTGGTTTTGCACTCAACGCTTGAATGCCGAGATAAATTAAATACGCCGCGCCTGCAAATTTAATCGCTTGAAATAGAAAAGGTGATTTTGCAATGATGAACGAAATACCCAACACCGCCGCAAAAACATGGATTAAACAACCAATAAAAATACCGAGCGCGGAAAATAATCCGCCTTTAAAACCTTGCGAAATACTTCTTGAAATGACGTAAAGCATATCATTGCCCGGCGTTAAGTTCAGCATAAGCGAGGCGATAAAAAATAAGTAGAGGTTGGGCATTGTAAAAATCGGATGTAACTACGAAATTAATATTTTACAAATTACTTTCTATTGGAATTTCCCATTTAGAAATACCTCTGAGTTTTGTTCTAAATCCTAAATCGTTTTTTCGAGGAGGCAAATTTAATACTAGTGAATGCGCTCTATTTTCTCTAAAATGTTCCTTGAGAGTCATCGGATCGTGGCGAACTTCTAAAGCGAGAGGTACATTTCTAATTTCATTAACGATGAACGATAGTACGCCGTTTTCGGATGGCGTTTTACTTCTATTTTGGGTTTCTAATGCAGATGAATATTTACTCCAATCAGTTGACAACTCACTGCTTCCTTCGGGTTTAGGGTCAAAAGCTATGAGTTTAATTTTTAGTTTTTCATCGCTTACTTTAGAATCTAAATTGTTTTTATGTACTCTAAGGTAAAGCATATCAGAATCAGGAATAGGCTCAGCCGGGAAGTTTACTTCATTTAATTCCATAAAAATTATATATGAACGGCTATGGGGAGTAAAAAAGAGTTAAATTGTTTGGTTTTGAATGAACCTTCGATAAATTGATCTTTGTAATTATCAGCATAAAACATTCCCTCTTTACCATCTTTACTGATATTAATCACCATTCTTGAGGTGATTCCGTCCCAAATAATATCAATACTTCCTTTTGGCCCGTGATAAATTTTTGGTGATTTAATTTCTATTGCGCGATCGTAAAAAAGGGTTTTTGCATAATTCAATAAAAAACCTACGGCTGATACCCAAACAGTTTCTTCATATTTTTTACTGCCTTCCTCATCCCAATTGTCTTTAAAATCAAGCATATACTTAGAATTTTCAATTTCAAGCAATAAATAAGATAACTGCTTTGGTATTGTGCCAATTACCTTATTTTTGAATTCATAATTAATAGTTTTATGAAATGAAGAAATGCTTTCAAAGGAATACTTCTGCATTTTTGTATCTGGTTCAAAATTAATACCCCGCATAGAAGACAGCCCTGTTGTACGTGAACTATTGACTTTCACAAAAGAATTAGGCGACGGGGTTTGATTAATCTCTAAATCTGTCGCAACACCTTCTCTGTAAATTGGGTCAGTGACAATATAACTAGAGACTAGGTCACTCGATTTTCGCGTTAAACTGTCACGACGAATTTCGGATTTTAGAGGAGCCGCGTTGATCATGATTCTATTTTATTTCAATTAATTTCGCAGTATCAAAATGCGAAGTTATTATTTTTAACTTTTCTTGAGCTTTTTTTAAAAGTAAAATGAGTTTTTCTAAATCATTGTTATCTAATGAAATGTATAGCTCTTTTATTTCATTATCTTCTTTAAAAAAAATTTTTAAGTTGTGGATTACTACACTGCCTAAAAGATTGTCACTATCGTCAAATGCAGGTCTTATATCTTGGTATATATTAACATCTACAAAATTTTTCTGATTTTCAGTTAACAGATCAATCATCTTTGCTGTTATCAAAGTATTACTATGATTGGATAACAAGTCAGAAAAATATGGAATTACTTTAGTGATATTTTTAATTCCCGACTTCATCAATGACTTACTCAATATTTCAAGAAATTCCGGTATTTCTACATTCAAACTTTCTTTTGCTCTGATAAGCTTATAGTATATTTCAAAAATATCCGACACACGATCTTTAGACAATTTTTGAATATTTGTTGCTGCAAATTCAACATGAGCAGATGGCGATAACCCAATTGGAGCGGTGTGCAACTGAGTATAAATTTCTTGTTTAAGTTCATTAGACAGATCGATAAAGAACTTAAATTTAGTAAGCTGTTCAGAAGAAATATTTAATTCCGGCATATTTTGGATTACTTGGTAGATGCTTACACATAATTTAACCAGTTTTAACCAATTAACGCAAAAGTACTTATTTTTATTTTTTTATGTAGTGTTTAGAAATTAATTTCGAGTTTTTTATTCCAATTTTAAAAAAACTCAAATAAAATTTGCACGTTCAAAATAAATGTATGTATTTTTAGCGAAAATTCGCTGAAATAATATTTTTTTTATTTTTCTTTGCACATTCTCGCATTAAATTCCTATTTTCGTTCAATAAAAAATAAAATCGTAAATCGTAAACCGTAAATCAAACAATGACTGAAACTTTAGTAAAACACGATGTATTAAGAGGCGGTGCCTTTTTAATCAAAGACAGTACACCGGATACTGTTTTTATTCCGGAAGAATTCAACGAAGAACAACGCATGGTGCGCGATATGGTGCGCGATTTCGTGAAAAACGATATTTATCCGGTGCGCGAAAAATTGGAACATAAAGAAGAAGGCGTAGCTGTCGGCTTGTTGCAAAAAATGGGCGACCTTGGACTGCTCGGTACTAATCAACCGGAAGAATATGGCGGTTCGGCGATGGATACGAACACCAACACTATGATTTGCGATACAATCGGACCCGGTGGCGGATTCACGGTTTCTTATGCCGTGCAAACCGGCATCGGTATGTTGCCGATTTTATATTATGGCACGGAAGCACAAAAACAACATTACTTGCCGCAACTCATTAGCGGAAAATTACTTTGCGCTTATTGCTTGACGGAACCGGGCAGCGGCTCGGATGCGCTTGCTGCAAAAACACGCGCCGACATATCGCCGGACGGCAAAAACTTTATCGTCAACGGTCAAAAAATGTGGATCAGTAATGGTGGTTGGGCAGATATTTTTATCGTGTTTGCTAAAATTGACGGCGATAAATTCACCGGATTAATTATTGACCGTCATACGAAAGGCGTGACGCTTGGTGCAGAAGAAGATAAACTCGGTATTAAAGGTTCATCAACGCGTCAAATTTATTTTGAAAACGTGGAAGTACCGGTTGAAAATGTTTTGGGAGAAATCGGTAAAGGACATTTGATTGCGTTCAATGTTTTAAATATCGGTCGTTTTAAACTCGGTGCATTGTCTGTGGGCGGTTCAAAAACATTGGTCACAATGTCAACACAATACGCGAATGCACGTCAGCAATTCAAACAACCTATTTCGAATTTTGGTGCTATACAATATAAATTAGGTGAAATGGCAATTCGTTTGTTCACGAATGAATCTACAATTTATCGCGTATCGAATCTCATTCAAGAACACATTCATGCCGATATGGAAACCGGCAAATCATATTCGGAATCAACTTTAGATGCTGCCGAAGAATACGCGATTGAATGTTCTTTGATTAAATTTGGCGGCTCCGATGCTTTGGATTATTGCGCCGATGAAAATGTGCAAATTCACGGCGGCATGGGTTTCAGTGAAGAATTGGGCGCGGCGCGTGCTTATCGTGATGCACGTATCAATCGTATTTACGAAGGTACAAATGAAATCAATCGCCTGTTGAGTGTCGATCAATTGTTGAAACGCGCTATGAACGGTAAAATAGATATTACAGGTCCGGCTTGGGCGGTGCAAAAAGAATTATCTTCGATGCCGTCATTTGATCGTCCGGTAGGAGAGTATGCCGAAGAGTATGCAGCCGTAAAAGATTTCAAAAAAATTGCGCTTATGGTTGCAGGCGGTGCCGTGAAAATGCAAATGGATGGTAAAATTGATTTGCGTCACGAACAAGAAATTTTGATGAACGTTGCGGACATTTTGCTCGATATTTTGAACAGTGAATCCACACTTTTGCGCGTTCACAAATTGAAAAGTATGCCGGATAAAAAACATCCGCAAGAAGTATACGATGCTATTTTGAAAGTACAAATGGCAGACGCAACGGCGCGTATTTCTAAATGGGCGACTGATGCATTGGCTTCTTATGCGGAAGGGGATTTACTGAAAACTTTTTTGATGGGCTTAAAACGTTTTTCAAAATATCCGCCGGTAAATGTGAAAGACTGCCGCCGTAAAATTGCCCACGCTTTAATTGAAGCGAATGAATACTGTTTTTAGTTGAAAGTTGAAAGTTGAAAGTGATTAGAAATAAAAACTTTCAACTTTCGACTGACTAAATTTCTTCCGTCAAAAACTTCGGCTTTTTTTCTACTTTTTTTTGAGGTGACTGTGATTTCGGTTGACTCGGACGCACATTAAAAAAATCCGGCACGTCGTCATTAAAAAAACCGAATTGTGAGCGCAGCTTTTTTTTCGGTGCCTCGTAATTTTCTAAAACGACAATTGTTTTTTTCTCCGATGTAATTGTTCCTTCCGTAGTTTCGCAGCTTGCAGCTTCAAAAGTGAAAGTGCCGGTTTTTTTTGGTGTCAAATAATAACTGTATGAAGCCGATTGCGTCTTCACGCCATTCACCATACTCATGCTTGTCATTGTCGAAGGACCTTGCACATCGAAACTTTC
>JAYTNA010000775.1:0-5363 GCA_043748865.1 Saprospiraceae bacterium | reverse complement strand
AACTTAAATGAGGCTTTGAAAAAAGAAAAAGAATTAGGTGCATTGAAAACACGCTTTGTATCTTTGGCTTCACATGAATTTCGCACGCCACTCACCTATATTCTCTCATCAGCGGAATTGGCTTCGCAATATACTTTAACAGACCAGCAGGATAAACGCGAGAAACATTACCAAAAAATAAAATCCGCCGTAAAGACTTTGACAGGTATTTTAGATGACTTTATGTCGCTCAGTCGCATAGATGAAGGTAAAGTGGATGCACACTACGAAGATGTGAATTTTAAATTACTTTATTTGGAAGTATTGGAAGAAACAAATGCCGTTTTAAAACCCGGACAATACATCTCTCTACACCTCTCCGATGATGAAATAGTTTTTAAAACAGATAAAAAACTCATGAAAACAATACTCTCCAACCTTTTGACCAATGCCTCAAAATATTCGGAGGAATGTGCAGAGATTCAATGCCATGGAAATAAAAGTAATGAATTTGTTGAAATAAAAATTATAGATCAAGGTATCGGTATTCCTCATGAAGATATGCAACACCTATTTGACCGTTTTTTTCGCGCCTCCAACGTTACACACATTAAAGGAACCGGATTGGGTTTGAATATCACTAAAAGATATGTTGAACTGATGGGTGGTACGATAAAATTTCAAAGTGAATTGGGTAAAGGCTCTACTTTTATCATTCGTTTCGATATCTAAATTTTGTTGATTTTTTTAATAGGCATGACTTTGATTTTGAAAAAAAAATTAATAGCTCAGATAAAAAAAATTTTTTCATACACAAAACTTTTTCACAAAACACTAATTTAAAAAAACTGATTGGTTGCTCATGATTTATTGCGCTGTATATCCGCCATAAATTATATAATAAGAACACCTGCTTTTCCGATACTTGAACTTGCACTCGTAACAATAGCTACTTTGTTTTCTAAAAAATTTATTTTGATTATTTTTAATCGAATTTTAATTTTTAATTGGAGCGATTGAAGCAGTTTTAATTTTATCAGTCGAATTTTCTAAACTTTTTAAAATATTTTGTCCCAATTCATCCACCGAATTATTTGTATTTGATAGCACTACAACTGCCGTATTACTTTCTTTTACAAAAGCCATAAATGTGCTAAAACCGCCGCGTTCTCCACATTGCAAAATCATCTTTTTAGAGTTTTTAGGATTGTTTTTATCTAAGGGCACTTGAATCCATCCCCAACTTACTGTAAATTTAGGTGCATCGTAAGAGGAATAAATATGCGGTACGTGGGTTTCTCTTAAAGCCGTATTCAAAGCATTTTTTTCTGAAAGATTGGCTGCTAAAAAAGTTAATAAATCGGGCGCATTTGAACGAATACCGGCAGCAGGTGACAAAGCATTGTAATCGCGATGTGGTGTATAATTGCCTTTATTTGTATGTCCGTTTAAAAAATTTTTTTCTTGTTCAAGGTTCGGTCTAATAAATGTATTATTCATGGCAAGCGGATCAAGTATTTCATTTTTCAATAAGGTCGCATAATCCGTTTTCATTTTAACACTCATCGCTTCACCCAATAAAGCGATTCCGGACATTGAATATTGATATTCGTAACCAAAAGATTGATTGGGTGGCAATTGGCTGATAAAATTATTCAACTTTTCAATCGTATAATCTTTAAAAGGATTTTTTCCCGAAAATAAACCTGTTAAAGGTTCTTTAGGCAACCCGGAAGAATGTGTTGCCAAATCACATAACACTATTGCTTGCGGCATCACATCTTGATCAGGAAAACAAGCTGTCACCGGTGGTCGAAAACCTTGACTTGGTGTAAAATCCGATGCGATTTTTTTGCAAATAAATCTTTTATAATAAGGCACTTTTACAATACCTTTTAAGATATCTCTAACCGCTTCTTGGCTGCTTATTTTACCTTTTGATTCTAAAATGGCAAGAAGAGAAGCAGTAAATGTTTCTGACATTTGTCCTAATTCAAAAATGGAATTAACATTCGGCGAAGTTTTATTGTCTTTTTCCGTTTCGCCATAAGTATAAACTTCTTGTTTATTATTTCTGATGATACCGACTACTAATGCGCGATTTTGTTTTTGATTGACATATTCATTAGCAAATTTGTCTATTAAAAGATGATCGTTTTCAACCATTTGCCCGGTTACTATTGTGGCTAATAACATCAAGGATATTAAAGCAAGCACAAAAACCACCCATTGACCGGTTGTCCAAGAGAAAGGATGATTGGATATTTTCGTTTTCATAATTTAGAAATTTTAGTAGTACATTTTGTAAAAGAATACTCAAAATTATAGACTTAATTTTTTGTGTTTAATGATGTATGTCATCGGCATGAATGATTTTCGACGAGACTGTTCAAATAAGTGTGTCAAATTTTTCATTTTGAATTTCATTTTTCATTTTTCAATTTCGTTTTTCGTTTAATGCCCATTCCATCTTTCAAACGCTGCTTTTTCGAGCAGCTCTCTATCATCAGGGTGTGCGATTTCAATTAATGCTTTAGCTCGTTTTTTTAAGCTCATTGCGTACAAATTGGCAACACCATATTCAGTTACTACATAATGTACATTTGCACGAGTGGATACTACACCCGCACCTTGTTTAAGATAAGGCACTATTTTGGGAACACCCTTTGGTGTACGCGACGACAAAGCAATAATAGGTTTTCCGCCTTCTGACATAGAAGCACCGCGCATAAAATCAATTTGACCACCTACACCCGAATAAATTTTCGCCCCGATAGAATCTGCACAAACTTGTCCGGTTAAATCAATTTCTATGGCACTATTTATACCGATAACGTTCGGATTTTTGCTGATGTTCCGAATATTATTGACGTAATCCAATGTTTTCATTTGAATACTCGGATTATCGTTCACGAAATCGTACAATTGTTTCGACCCCATAATAAACGTGGCAACTGTTCGTCCTTTCAAAAGTTTTTTTCGGCTATTATCCACTACACCACTCATTAAGAGCGGTAAAAGTCCGTCTGAAAACATTTCACTATGAACCCCCAAATGCTTATGGTTTGTCAAGTTTTCCAAGACAGCATTCGGTATGGAGCCGATACCCATTTGTAATGTGCCGCCGTCCGGCACAAGATCAGCAATATACTGTCCGATTTTTTTTTCATTGTCAGTTAAAGGTTCGATTTTAGCTTCGGGTAAAAGTTCGTCATGTTCAACCAGAAAGTCGAAATCGTGTAAATGCAAAGTCGAATCACCGAAAGTACGCGGCATATATTTATTGACTTGCGCAATCACTAAATCCGCTGTTTGTACAGCCGATAGCGTCGCGTCAACAGATGTTCCTAATGATACGTACCCGTTATTATCGGGTGACGATATAGTTACCAATGCCACATTGATTGGAATAATGCGACGGCGAATCACATCAGGCACCTCACTCAGAAAAATGGGTATATAATCTGCGCGGCCATCCATCGTAGCTTGACGCGCATTAGCTCCGACAAAAAATGAATTTAATTCGAAAATACCTGCATACTGTGTTTCCAAATAAGGTGCTACCCCTTCGGTATGCAGGTGATACAATTGCACATTTTGAAGTGTACTGCTGTACGCTACTAATGCTTTGATTAAATGTTGCGGCGCACCGGCTACACTATGAATAAAAACATGATCGTTCGATTTTACTTGTGCTAATGCTTGTTCAGCAGTTACGAATTGCGTGCTCTTCATTTTATATTGTTTATTTAATTTTTAATTGCAAAAGTCGAGACTCATCCATCGGATAATAATGAGCAAGCTCATTGTTTACGATGAGAGAAATCATTTGGGTTTATTATGACGGTCCACTTTTGAGCGATCGCATCGGTGTGGGTTTAGTTCTGGCTAATCAAGAATTGGGCATTACTAAAGATCAATTTGCTCAATTAGGTTTGGCTTACGCCATCATAAACACGGATGAGATGTCAGTGCGTTTGGGTTTTAATATGACCATGCGCCACTATGTTTTTGATGTAAACAATCCCGATATTTATGTCAAAGACCGTCAAGATCCGTCATTGGGCATTGGTACAACAAGTAATCCAAATCCATATTACTACAACATCGGAGTTGGCGCGTATTTTGATTATAAGAACTAGTGCATTGTAGTTTCTGTGCCGAATATGAATAAAAAGGTCATCAGTTTGGCGAATAATTCGGCTTCACCGGTAGCGCAAGAGCAAAGACACCTTTATATTAATGTGAGCGGTTAAGTCATACTAGCAGAAATATTAAGTTAAAACCTTCGATTATGTACAAGTACGTTCAGAATGCACTTTGGAGTTTAGAGGCTAATTTGAATGTAATATTCAAAAGAAAAATCGCTTTAGGTGCTTCTTATCGTTTTGGTAAATGGAATGACGATTCTATAGATTTTTTAGCTTTTTTTCAAGCAACTGAATGTTTAGGCTTCGGTGCCGGTTACCACTTAACGCTTTCTAAATTGAGTAGTTATAATACCGGTTCAATCGAGGCACTTCTGCGTTACGATTTTTCGAAATTAACACATTCAAAAACGGATAAAGAAAAAGTCCAAGAAAACAAAAATCGCTTGAGTAATCCGAGATACTTTTTTTAGTTGACAGTTGACACTTATTTTTCGTTATCAACTGTCAACTTTCAATTAAAAAATTACCGACTAATAACTATAACTAATTCATTGCCATGAAAAAGAGTATTAAAAACTTAAAGTTCTTCGTTTTTCATTTTTCATTTTTCATTTTTTGTTGTCAAACGGCTTCGGCACAAACTGACGGAAGTGCAAGTAATCCCGCATTTCCGGAAGAAATGAGAGTCGTAAAAGCCGATAAAACGCCTAAATCCGAAACGCCGATTAAAACCGGTATTACTGTTCAAAACGAACGCAATATAAACAGCTCGGCTTTGGAGTTTAGTCCTGCTTTTTATGAAAACGGAATCGTATTTGTCAGCAGTCAACTGCCGACGAAAGAAAAAGTTTATGAAGGTCGTAACGGCTTGAAAATGATGTCAATCTTCTTGTCACGTCGTGATAAAGAAGGTAATTTGCAAAAATCAACAATTTTTTCAGAATCATTCATCAGCAAAGTGCATGAAGGTCCATTAACTTTCGATATTACTAAAGATAATATCTACTTTACAAGAAATAATAACGACGGTAAAAATGCAAAATATGCGGAAGGTTTTGCGCGATTAAAAATTTATACCGCCGAAAAACGCGGTAAAGATTGGAGCGAAGCCGTAGAATTACCTTTCAATGAAAATACGAGCGATGCTTGTCATCCTTCTATTTCAGTTAATGGTGATAAATTATATTTTGCATCAAATCGTCCGGGCGGTTATGGCGGCATGGATTTATACGT
>JAYTNA010000774.1:0-2833 GCA_043748865.1 Saprospiraceae bacterium | reverse complement strand
AATGGTACTTTAGTTGAAGTGGGTGATTTAGGTGTAAACGCAGAAGGTGCTGCCGGTTTTGATATTACAGATAATAATTTAGCCTATTCTGCTTTACGTATTGACGGTCGTTCGCGATTGTATGTCGTTAATTTAGCATCAGGGCGTGCTTTAAATATCGGTAATTCGGATTTCGGCTCAGACAATATCATCGGTTTAACCGTACCCACAACTCCGGTCGCTTATGCAGTTGATGGCACCAGCAATTTATTAATTTTCAATCCTTTTGCTCCACAGCCTATCTCGAAACCTATTACGGGTATGCAAACAGGTGAAACAATTTTAGGCTTGGATATGCGCCCTGCCAACGGTCAATTATATGCTTTGGGCAGCAGTAGCCGTCTTTATACTATTAATGCTTCTTCGGGCGCAGCAACCGCAGTAGGAACTTCGGCATTTACTCCGGCTTTGAGTGGAACGGCATTTGGTTTTGATTTTAATCCAACCGTTGATAGGATTAGAATAGTCAGCAACGCAGGACAAAATCTTCGAGCACATCCAGAAACAGGTGTTATTACAGCAGTTGACGGGGCTATAACACCAAGTGGCTTAACTATTACTGCCGCCGCCTATACCAATAATTATGCCGGTGCAACTACTACAACACTATATGTTATTGATACTAAAAATCAACGTTTATTTATTCAAAGTCCGCCTAACAATGGCACTTTGACCCCTGTCGGGCTTCCGTTTACTACTGCTTTTTCTGACGAAAACGGATTTGATATTAGCAGTAAAAGTAATCGAGCTTTCGTTATGTTGAGTGATGAAGGGGCTGTTCAACTGTATACTCTGAACTTAACTACCGCTGTTTTAGATAAAGGCATTCCTTTTCCAGGTACGCGTGTTACAGGATTTACATTAGGATTTGGTTTCTGATAACGCTTAAAAATTCCCATTTTTTAAATAAAAAATAAAATCAGTTATCGTTGGTGTACGATAACTGATTTTATTTTTTATCCGGTAAAATAAGAACCGGGTTAACAGATTTAAATCAAACTATTACTTTCTATCCGCACAACGTTTTTTCCAGTTTTCTTTAAATTGAATCCGTTCTTCATCGCTCATATTTTGCCATTTTTGTTTCCACTCAGGTCCGCGTCCGCCGAAATTTTTTTGTCCGCGATTGCCAAATCCGAATCCGCCGAAAAGTAAACGACATACCACAAAAAGCGACAACGCTTGTCCGTAATTTATTGGCGTAAAATGTGTAACTTCCGGTATAACGTTGTTCCAAAGCAACATTAAAACAAAAGGAATAATTAAAATGAATGACAATCCGAAAAATAAAAAGAAGAAAATTCTTTTATTTTTAGTGCCGGGATCGGAAAATTTATCTTGAAACATAAAAATTAATAGTTAATGGTTATTTGTAAATGGTTAATGGTCAAATAATAAATTTACCATTAACCATTTACAATTAACCATTATAAATAAATTCGTTGTACAATTCTTTTAAACGATTACGCAAATGCTTAACGGCGTAACCTTTTCTGCTGATAATGGCTTTTATACTTTCGCCAGTTTCTGTTGCTATTTCCTGCAAAGTTTTATCTTCCAATTCATTTTGCACAAAAACATAACGTTGTGCCGCCGGCAATTCGTCTAAAGCAGACATTAAAGTATCCCAAAATAATTCTTTCAGTTGTTGTTGCGCAGGGTCAGAAAAATCCGATAATAAAATATCTTTTACGGAGACGTTGCCGTTTTCATCTTCAAAGATAAAATCTTCTAAGTAATCCGTCGGTTTTTTTCTGTATTTATCAATGACTTTATTTTTTGCAACGCGATACAACCAACCGCTCATGCTTTCAATTTCATCTAAATTAATTGTATTACTCAATTGATACCACACCTCTTGCAAAATATCTTCGGCATCTTCCGAAGATTTTACTTTTCCGCGAATAAAACTTAAAAGTTTATTACCATAATTTTTTACGATACCGGTAATGTTGCCCAGCGGTTGCCGATCCCTCTCAACGGGAATTTCTTTCATATAGATTTAATACGTTTCGTTCATTTATTTATGATGACGAAATTAGTGCGAATTTACTTTAAAATTAGTTCGTGTTATAAGAATTAATTAATTGTCGGTTTTCATTAAGAATACTTTAACTAAAAGAATTATCAAAATGTTAAATTAATTGTTGCAGGGATGACTTGTGTTGTTTTTATGTGATTTTTTATGCGAAAAAAATTTATTCCCAATAAAACTGACGATATTTGTAAGAAAATTTTCAATGAAACAACTCCTACTTATTCTAGTTTTTTTTGGTGTTTTCTTTCCAAATATTTCTGCACAAACTTTCAATATCGAAGGCGTTGTGGCGGACAGTGCTTTGCACGCTTTGCCTAGTGCAGAAGTTAAACTTTTAAACGCGACTGATTCCGCTATCGTACAGTCGCAACAAACCAATGTGCAAGGAGAATTTAGCTTTAAAAATATCTCCAATAAAAAAAATTATGTGCTGATTATATCGTACTTAGGTTACGTAGACTTTGTGATGAGTATTGACAAAAATAATCCGCCGACAAATATTCCGGTGCAGATGACACCTTCCTCTACCCTACTCCAACAAACGGAAATCGTAGCGCAAAAAGATCCGATTGTCATTAAAGGCGATACGACGGAATATAAATCAAGTTCATTTAAAACACCACCCAATTCTACTTCGGAAGAATTATTGAAACGGTTGCCGGGTGTGGAAGTGAATAAAGACGGAACTTTAAACGCGCACGGCGATCAAGTCAAACAAATTTATGTAAACGGTAAAAAATTTTTCGGCACCGACCC
>JAYTNA010000773.1:0-2465 GCA_043748865.1 Saprospiraceae bacterium | reverse complement strand
CGAAAATTGCCGTTACGGCATTGAATATCAATAAGCGGCGTTTGCCGAATTTCATAGTAAGAAAATCTCCGAGAAAACGACCGATTGTCATCGCTGTTGTGAACGCCGTGAGTGCTAATGCCGAAAATGCAACATCTTTGCCGACAACTTTATGCATATAAATTGCCGACCAATCTAATAAACAAGACTCACCACTCATGCCGCAAAACGCAATAATGCCGAGTGGTAAAATAGCGCGTGTGGGTAAACGAAATCCGGCAGACTGTTTTTCTTCGACTGTATGCACGAATTTTTTTTCATCTTCGACTAAATGACGCACCGCCCAAATCGTAATTATCAAACAAAAACAGGTTGCAATAAAAAAATGCGTCGAGAAAGAAATTTGATGATCGACAAAAACGGTACCGACTGCCGCACCGATGGCAGTGCCGATACTAAAAATGGCATGGAACGACGACATGATAGAGCGACCGTATAATTTTTCGACCATCACGGCTTGTCCATTCATTGCTACATCTAAAGAGCCGGCTAAAACACCCCACGTCAGAAAAAATGGCATTAACATGTATGCTGTCGGAAAAACCGGAATGAGTGAGACGAGAAAACAAGTAGTAAGTGCCGCCCATTTTGTTATAGTTTTACTGCCGTAACGCACCGCTAATATGCCGGTAAAAGGCATTGCTATCAATGAACCGAGAGAAAAAAAGAGGAGGAGTTTTCCAAGTAAGGCGTTCGACATACCGAAATACTGTTGAATTTCCGGCAATCGCGATAACCAACACGCAGTTATAAATCCGCAAACAAAAAAAATAACGGCAACTGCAATGCGTTTGGTTTGGTTAGTATTTTGCATTTTGTTTTTAAAAAAGATGTCCCCAATTATTATACAAATAATAACCGGCAACAAGAAACAACGGAATAATTACCCATTGTAACAACCAAATAATAATTAACAGGAGTGTCGGTGTTATCGGCAAGACCATCCAAAACCATTCGGATTTGCCGGTGCCGTACATTTTCGCATTTAACGGACGATAAATCGTATGCATCAAGTATTCAATTTTTTCCGCGAAGAAAAACTGCGCGCCATAAATTTCATAAACCTCACCGCTTATAGTTTTACTTATATCGCTCCGGCGGCGTTTAATACTTGTAGAGATGCCAATTTTATAACGAAAAAGATGCCGAGTGTTGCCGAGAATGTAAATGTATCTGTAATCCAAGATGCGCCAAAAAGAATTCATTTTTTATTTTTTTACTTTGCGACAAAAATAATTTAAAAAATTATTTCGCCGATAAAAAAAACAAATTATTTTTTTATTTTTATTTTTAATTTTTTTTGTTTTTAATTTTGGTTAACAACGGCGTCGAGATTTTGAATCTCAATAACGTTTGTACTAAGGAATGAGAAAGAAATAAGTTCCTCCGGTAGAACGTATTTTTTTTCATTCCTAATTTTTTTTCTGCAAAAGTTGAATGATATTGCTGTGAATAATTGGTGGCGATAATATTTTTCCGTCAATACCGGAACAATCAAGTCGTGTAAGCACATCAAATTTTTTCAAAATAGACGCATATTCCAACCGCACTTGTTCTTGAAAAGAAATATTATCCTCATGAATATCTGTTTTACCTTTTAAATAGGCACGTTCATCGCCGACTCGAGTATCAGTTAAAGATTTTTGGGTGAAAGAAAATGGCACATCTAAATAAATACTCACATCCGGTTTCGGGATTTTATTGTGTTCAAATTCATAATTGAAAATCCAATCTGCTAAGTAACCTTTTTCTGCATCGAATTTAAGTTTGGCGCATTGAAAAGCAATATTCGACAGCACGTATCTATCCGCTAAAACGGTATAGTTTTTTTTTAACCAACCTCTTATAGTTTTTGCATAATCAAATCTGTCCAAAGCAAAAATAAGCGCGACAAGTTGCGGATGAACGGCATCGATCGGACCAAATTCGCCACGCAAAAATTTAGCAATTAAATCGCCGTAAACGCCGGCTTCGTTGATTCTCGGGAAATGAATAAATTTAGTTTTGATACCTTCATTCCGAAAATAGTCCGACAATAATTTTATTTGCGTTGATTTTCCCGCACCATCTAAACCTTCAATAACTATAAATTTGCCCATAGGATTTTAATGCTTTTCTATTGCTATTTAATTAAAAAAGGCGAATTTATATTTCACAATAACTGTGTTTAGTATTAATATTTATTCTCCCCAAAGCGTCAATAAGGATAAACCGACACCGGCTAATACTGCCCATATTTTTTTGAAACTGATACTGTGTTCATCGCTCGATTCATTTTCAAAGATAATGGTTGTAGAAATATGAAATAAAGCACCACACACCAATGCTAAAAGTATAGAAAATTTATCCGAAAAATTATTTAAAAACATACCGAGTAATGCACCGGCAGGCGACATCAGCGCGAAAACAAACAAACAAATAACTAC
>JAYTNA010000772.1:0-2318 GCA_043748865.1 Saprospiraceae bacterium | reverse complement strand
TGCATTTAGGATTGCTAATTTATGTAAATCTGCATTGCCGTTTACAATGGCGGCATTCAAATCAGTCATTTCTAAATTATTAATAAGTGCGCGTTCCGTAAAATATTTAAACTCAAACGTTTGCGGCATATTGTCAAACAGCGAGTAAACAATTTTTGAATGTTGAAAAACCGGATCGTTTTTATAAGCTGTGCGCATATAAAAAGGAATCAAAGCCGTTAACCAACCTTGGCAGTGAATGATATCGGGTGGCCAACCGAATTTTCTGGCAGTTTCAATCGCACCTTTACAAAAAAACACAGCGCGGTCGAGGTTATCTTCGTACATTTTTCCTTCTTCATCTTCAAAAGCATATTTGCGTTTGAAAAAATCATCATTATCCAAAAAATACACTTGAATACGACTGCCAGGCAAAGAAGCTACTTTAATAATCAATGGATAATCATCGTCATTGACAATAATATTCATACCCGATAAACGCACAACTTCATGCAGACGGTGGCGACGCTCATTAATAAGACCGAAACGCGGCATTAAAATACGTACTTCGCATTGGCTGCTGTTGAGATAGAGCGGTAAACGGTTGGCAATGGCAGAGAGGACAGATAGTTCCGTGTAAGGTTCCATCTCCTGCGCAATAATCAGAATTTTCTTTTTAGTCATTTCACGATTCGGGTGATGCTCATTTACTCTGAGAATACTTTTCTCAAAAATTTGGCACAAAATTAAAACATTTTTATCCAATTTTTTACATTTTTTCTAAATTGGTTTTATTAATGCCGAAATTTGACGTTTAGGTTTAACTTTGCAAGTAGTTATTGGTGTTTGTATAATTGCTTAATTGGTTAATTAGTAATTAGTTTCTGAATAGAATTTTCAAAATTTCCAGAATGTGCACTTTATTTAAGAAATTATTTCATTTCTCACATTCTATCAATTCCGGTAGTTTCGGTAATTCTATTCAGAAACCAATCGCCAATCACCAATTCCTATTAAACCAATCAACCAATTCCCAATTAACCAATCACTGATCACCAATAACCAAAATCATGCTGCTGCTTAAACAGATTGCCGATTTACAAAAATATTTAAATACGCTGCGAGCGAAAGGTGCAACCATTGGTTTCGTGCCGACAATGGGCGCGTTGCATAAAGGACATGTATCGTTGGTGGAACGGTCAAGAGCTGAATGTCAAGCAACGGTGGTGAGTATTTTCGTTAATCCGACACAATTTAATAATGCCGCCGATTTAGAAAAGTATCCGCGTACTGCCGGCGATGATATTGAATTGCTGTCTGCCGCACGCGCTGATGTGCTTTTCATGCCGAGTGTCGCAGAAATTTATCCTAACGGGATAAAACAACCACAGAAATTTAATTTCGGAAAATTAGATAAAGTTTTGGAAGGACAATTTCGACCGGGACATTTTGATGGAATGTCGCAAGTGGTCTATCGGTTATTGGAAATTGTGGAGCCGAATAAATTATACATGGGTCAAAAAGATTTTCAACAATTTATGATTGTGCGGCGGATGCTCGAAATTTTAAAATCGGAAACAAAAATAGAAATGTGTCGCATCGTTCGTGAAAACGACGGCTTGGCGATGTCGAGCAGAAACGTGCGTTTAACGCACGCCGATAGACTTCTCGCACCGAAAATTTATGAAGCGTTGCAAGAAGCGCGTAATCGCATTGGTTCGAGTGGTCCGCGCGAAATTCAACAACTTACATTGAACAGATTGAAAAGCGAATCGCGTTTCAATGTCGAATACGTCGAAGTCGTTGACGGCAATACTTTAATGCCGATTATTGATTTTAGAGATAGTAATTCCGTCGTCGCGCTCACCGCCGTTTGGTTGGGTGAGGTGCGTTTGATTGATAATATTGTTTTGAAAGACAGTAGATAATGAACAGTTGATAATTGACAGTGGACAACGCCGATACTACTTTGTCGTTGTCAATTGTCAACTGTTCATTACGTCACACATATCCATCATAAAAGCATATTCCATCGCTGTTTCTTTAAAACGTTCGAAGCGACCGGAAGCACCGCCATGTCCTGTTTCCATATTGCAAAACATATAGAGCGGTGCGCGTTTATTGGTGCGGAGTTCGCGTAATTTAGCAATCCATTTTGCCGGCTCCCAATATTGTACTTGCGAATCGTGTAAACCCGTCGTTATCAGCATAGGCGGATATTTTTTGGCTGTAACGTTATCATAAGGTGAATAAGATTTCATGTAGTGATAGTATTCTTCATTTTTTGGATTCCCCCATTCATCAAACTCGCCGGTAGTGAGCGGAATTGTTTCGTCGAG
>JAYTNA010000771.1:0-4598 GCA_043748865.1 Saprospiraceae bacterium | reverse complement strand
GAAACTACTGCCGGCGGAGCCGAGCGCGTGGATTGGATTATTGCGCAACAACCTTTCGATATTTTTATGCTCGAACTCGGCGGCAACGATGCATTGCGCGGAACGCCGGCTGCAACTTCCGAAAAAAATCTGCAAACCATTATTGATAAGGTACGCGCTAAAAATCCGAAAGCAAAAATTATTTTAGCCGGTATGGAAGCACCACGCAATTTGGGTAAAACTTATACAGATGCTTTCCACGAAATTTATCCGACGCTTGCTAAAAGAAACAATATTACACTCATTCCGTTTATTCTCGATAAAGTTGGCGGTGTCTCCGGACTTAATCAACCGGACGGAATTCATCCAAATATTGCCGGCAATTTAATTGTGCGCGAAAATATTTGGTCAATTGTAAATAGTTTATTGATGCAGTCTTAGTAATTTAGATTTACCAAATAATTAGGTAAAGCTCACGAATTTATTCGTGGGATAAAAATTTTACAAAAACAGGAATGGTTTCAACCATTTACCTGCTAATAAATGTTGGATAAACCGTTGAAACGGTTAAATAACCGGCTTGGTTTGGTTCCCACGAATAAACTCGTGGGCTTTATCTAATTATTTTGTAAAAGAACCTTTTGGAAAACTACTTGGTAATTTATATTTACTAAAAAAAACGCCGCCTTTTTTGAAGGCGGTATAAAAAGATTTTTTTTGAAATTTTCAGCGATTTAAAATAAGTTCTTTTAATTTCCTTAAAATAAAGACAATTTGGAGTAAATCTTGTTGCTTAGTACTGTCGAATGTGATACTTGAATGAAGCGTTTTACCTTCCAAAATAGAAAATTCCCAAATAGATCCTGTCAGCCAAGCACCGTAAATAGGTTTATTATCACTGTTTTTATATTGTGCGATGAGCATGGCTGCAAGCATTTGACCTTCAGGATCGTTAGCACCCTTTTTACGCCGTTTAAATTCCTGTAAAAAAAAGTATGGTAGACGCGGAGAAGAAAGTCCGAGTGGCGTGGCTATAAGGCAATCGCAAACAACAGACAGCATTTTTCCGTCGATGTTTGCTGATAATTCACGCTCAAAGAAGGTATAGATTTTACCGGCTTCTTCTAAATCGGCAATATAAAACAAGAAACTGATCATTTTCATTTTCACTTCTTCTTCATTCCAACCGCTAATTCTTTGAAAAGATTGTTGATAAATATCATTTAGAAAAAATTTTTGCGGCTCGGTTAATGTGTCGGATGTATTTATCCATTGATTAACGTACGGGCTGTTAAACGTTTTAGTTAAACCAAAAGCATCTAAAAGGACATCAGTATCATTGGCTAATTTCATTTTAAAAAAACTTTTAACTATTTTAAAATCATTGTTTTAAGTTTACACTGAACAAATTCAAAACCGAAGAATTATAAACTTTAAGATAAAGTTTCTACTTTGCAAAGTTAATACAATATAGGAACAGTTTATTTAAAAATAGTAATGAAAAAACAACAACAAATTTTTTTAATCACCACAATTATTATTTCGGCATTTCAAATTGCCTTTGCACAACTACCCGATTTTCCTGCCGACAGACCGGGTTTATCTGACGCGCCGGATTTAATTGATAAACGCACTTGGCAAATTTCTACCGGTTTTGATATTTCAAAATACAATCACTACGGCGTTTATCAACTCTCGCAAAATACTTTAAAGTATGGCATTAACGAGCGGTTGGAAGCGCGTTTGGATTTTTCATATCAATACGACCCGCAGAAACAAGTACACGGCATGAGTCCACCTGCTATCGGATTAAAAACACTTTTGTTTAAACAAAACGGATACGCGCCAAAAACTTCTTTCATTGTCGAATATTATCCGCCGCCTTTCGGCGATACGCAAAGTGCAACGGGTTGGTCTGCCGAAATGTGTTTTACTCACAATTTTAAAAATGGCAACAATTTTTATTACAACGCCGGTTTAAATTGGTTCGACTTAACGGTGGAGCCAAATATAAATGGTTTGTTTGGTTTTAATTTTCAAATCAAAGACCCGCTCAATATTTTTACCGAGTTTTATTTTTATAAAAAGCCTTTGAACAATACTGTTTTTGTAATTGATACAGGTGTTACGTATCAACTCAACAAACGCACACTCATTGACTTTGCTACCGGTTTAAATTTATCTAATGTCAATGGTAATTTTTATTTTGATGGCGGTTTGTCTTATAATTTTTGAGTCGGTTATCAGACGACAGCTATCAGCCATCAGCCACTTTTTTTTCGGATTAAGAATTTTTTTCCTGATAGCTGATAGCTGATAGCTGATAGCTACTTTCTAATTATTTTTTTGTTATCTTTGCGTTCTTTTTTGGCGGTTGAAAATAGTTTGATACTAACTTGAAAATCAAGCGTCTTAGATGGAGAGTTTTTTTCTTTTTAATAAAATCATCCCGATTGAATTATATGAATGGCGCATTATAATTAATGAATCAAGAATGGAAAATCAACATTCGTAATTCGTATTTTGTAATTCGTAATTAAATAGATTCATCATTCATCATTACCCGACGATATATGAGCGCACCAATGATTGTGCAGTTTTTGCTGAGTTTATCCCTTTTGATTATTTTACACGAGTGCGGACATTATTTCACGGCGGTTTGGTTTAAAACCCGCGTTGAAAAATTTTACCTCTTCTTCGATTATCCTTCTAAACTTATTTCTAAAAAAATCGGTGATACCGAATTTGGTATCGGCATGTTACCGCTTGGCGGCTATGTAAAAATTAGCGGTATGGTGGATGAAAGTATGGACACCGAACAAATGAAACAACCGCCGCAACCTTGGGAGTTTCGTTCGAAAAAAGCGTGGCAACGATTGATTATCATGCTTGGTGGTGTCACCGTTAATTTTCTGCTCGGTTTTTTTATTTTCGGTATGTTACTTTGGCATTACGGCGAAGAATACATTCCCAACCAAAATGCCAAATACGGTATCTACGCTGACTCACTCGGACAAAAATTCGGTTTGATGACAGGTGATAAAATTAAAACCGTCGGCACAAAAACGATTGACCGTTTTAATGACAGAGAAGTGTTGAAAGAAATTGTTTTTAACGGCGCACGTACAATTACTGTAGACAGAAAAGGTCAAGAGCAAACAATTACGCTACCGGGAGATGCCGTTAACCAACTCACAAAATTTGATAATAAAGACAAGCCTTTATTCTCTTTACCGGTGCCGTTTGTAGTTGATGCCGTATTGAGAGATAAGCCGGCAGAAAAAGCCGGTCTGAAATCAGGTGATATTTTTGTTTCTGTCAATGATATACCGACCCGGTTTTACAACGATTTTACTTTATTGTCCCCGAAATTTGCCGGTGTTCCTGTCGTTTGGAAAGTAAAACGCGGCAATGATACAATTACATTAAATGCACAATCCGGTCAAGACGGCAAATATGGTATTGCTCCTAATTCAGATTTAAAACAATTTTATACTGCTGAAAAACAAAATTATTCTCTCGCACAAGCACTGCCGATGGGTCTTGCTAGAGGTGAAGATTTTTTGGTAAATCAAGTGAAAGCATTTGGTAAAATGTTTCGCGGCGAAATTAATCCGGTAGAAAGTGTCGGCGGTTTTAAATCTATCGCCAAAATGTTCGGCAAAGTATGGGATTGGGAACGTTTTTGGATAATGACGGCAAGTCTTTCGCTTATTCTCGCGTTTATGAATCTTTTACCAATTCCGGCACTCGACGGCGGTTACGTAATGTTTTTGCTTTGGGAAATTGTTACGGGTCGTAAAGTAAGCGATAGGGTGATGGAAAGATTTGTGACAGTCGGTTTCTTTTTTATGTTGGCGTTGATTGTCGGTATAAATTTATTGGATATTATAAAGCATTAAGTTGGTGAATGGTTAATTGGTTAATTGGTTAATTCGATAACCAATTAACTAATTAATCAATTCACCAATTCACCAATTAACCGACTATGAATTTTTTTCAATTTTATGAAATTCCCGTTTCTTTTACGCTCGACGAAAAAGTTTTGAAACAAAAATATTATGCACTGTCGCGTCAATATCATCCGGATTTTCATACGCACGAAAACGAAGCAGAACAAGAACACATTTTAGAAATGTCAACGCTTAATACGCGCGCTTACAAAACACTTTCTGATTTCGATGAGCGCGTGAAATATATTTTGGAACTGAAAGGTTTGTTAAAAGAAAGCGAGAAGCAAGAAATTCCAAACACATTTTTAATGGAGATGATGGACATCAACGAGTCTGTGATGGATTTGCAAATGGATTTTGATTTGGAAAAATACAAACAAACTTTGAGTGAAGTGCGCGAAATGCAAAACGATTTATTTGCCAAAGTAAAACCTATTTTAGAAACCTACAATGATGCGACAATTGCGGAAGAGGATTTGAAAAAGATAAAAGAATTTTACCTAAAAAAACGGTACATATTGCGATTAGAAAAAAACTTGTCTATATTTGCACCGCTTTGAAAAAAGCGTCTAACCACTGTCGCCGGAGTGATGGAACTGGTAGACGTACTGGACTCAAAATCCAGCGAGGGCAACCTCGTGCGGGTTCGAGTCCCGCCTCCGGCAC